>JASMFO010000039.1 GCA_030751755.1 Candidatus Woesearchaeota archaeon | reverse complement strand
TTTGGCCACTCCGGCACTCCCGCGTAATGTAATTGAGAAATAACCTTCTTTAAAAATATTCTTATTTCTTCTGCCAGGTATAGCTTCTTAATCTGGTACTCTTACCATAACCACAAGAACTGCATTTATGTTTTCTCATATGATAAGTCCTTTTACCACACCTTCTGCAAAATATCATATTCTTCTTTCCTGACTTTTTGCCCATAGATGCTGTTCCTTTAGACATTTTTGCACTTAGAACTCATTTATTCCGGAGAAATTATAGTTATTGTATCTCCTCTTATGAACACTACACCCAATTTTCTTTTCACTTCGCCATCAATATGCTCTTCAGCATCCTCAAGCACTAAATTAATGTGTATATCAAATGACTTTAGCTTTCCAGTATACTGCCTGTTGTTTTTCAGCTCTACAATTACTCTTTTGTCTCTTGCATTATTCAAAGCGTCCAATGGCCTAGAAGGTTCGTTCATTCAATACACCCCGTACATAAAACCAGAGTATTCTGGTTTGTATATAAATGTTATGAAAAAATTCAGAAATTTTTATAAACAAGTACATTATCCTGCTTTTTATGGCAATATCACAACTAAAATCATTAAGAAAGCTTACTGGTGGAAAGTATAAGCAACAAGGAAGAAAGAAAAAGCAGTATGAGCTTGGCAGAGATCCTGCTTTTACAAAGATTGAGAAGAGAAGAGCATCTAACATTAGAACAATAGGTAGCAACAGGAAAGTAAGACTTTTTAGCAATGACACTGCAAATTTATACGACCCCAAAGCCAAGAAATATGACCAAGTTAAAATAAAGGCAGTTGCTGAAAACCCTGCTAACAGGCATTTTATAAGGCGTAATATAATGACAAAAGGAACAATAATAGAGACAGAAAAAGGAAAAGCAAGAATTACTTCAAGACCTGGACAAGATGGTGCGGTTAATGCAGTTTTGATTTCTTGATTCTTAAAGATAAAAATTTAGGGAAGGCGGAATTTTTCCTGGTTACGAAGAAACCATTCCACATGACAAATTGCCAAATGTTGGAAGTTCACAAGTGGAAAGATTAAGGAGACTTGCAGCAGGGTATGATTTTCATGTACGCCACTCAGAAGGTCATCAAAGCCCCAAACTCTCATCAATCTCTTCAGCCATAGTTCTTAAGTCATCACAAGTTCTTCTTAGGTCTTTCTCAACCTCGTCTATGAGTGCTCTTAAGCTATCTACTCTTAGAATATAGCCCCTATGTGCCTGTACAATAATACCAGAATCGAGTAATTTATTCAAATGATGTACAACAGTTCCGCGGCTTAATCCTAATCTATCTGCCAATTCATCGCTAGACAAGGGGATTCCTTTTTTTGCGCTCTTAACAAGCTCTATAAAGACCCTGAAACAGCTTTTATCCTTATCCCTTAGATTAAACAATCCTAAAGAGCTGCCCAGCCATTGCAGTTCCTGATTTACATTCTTCTGCACAGGCTTCCGGATATTCATTATAGTTATACGTTGAACATATCTCATGATTTACCTTAAAACAGGCTTTCTATTTAAATATTTTGGTAATTCATATACTGAAACATAGAAAACTTTAAATATAAGTTGATATTACCCTAGCTTTGTTGATTTAAAATCAACAGAAATAAAATGAAAAAAGAAGAGAAAAAGAAACCAGAAACAAAGAAAAAACCCACTGAAAAAGAAGTTATTGCAGAACTTACAGAAACTTTGCAAAGAACACAGGCAGAATTTGAAAACTACAAGAAAAGGGTCGATAAGGAAAAAGCAGAGTTTGTAAAATACGCAAAAGCAGAGCTGATACGGAGATTATTATCCACTATTGATACATTTGAAATTGCATTAAAGAGCACCAAAGATAATGAGAAATTTGTAAAAGGCATGGAAATGGTCTATGTGCAGTTAATTTCTCTTTTGCATTCAGAGGGCCTAAAGCCTATTGAATCATTAGGAAAGAAATTTGATCCTTATCTGCATGAAGTGATGTTAAAAGAGAAATCAGATAATGATGATGGGGTGGTTTTGGAAGAATTGCAGAAAGGGTACATGTTGAATGATAAGGTTTTGAGACATTCAAAAGTTAAGGTAAGTGAAAAAGTTGGAAAAAACAAAACTGAATAAAAACACAGATGTAAAAGAGGTTTTGAAGCTAAGCCATCCATGCAAATGCAATGCATGCACTGTTGGATGCAAACATGGAAGCGGTTTTTTAGTTGGGGAAGACATCCCAAAACTTGCAAAATTTATGAACATTTCAGAGGAAGTTTTGAAAAAAGAGTTTTTGGAAGAAGTTGAGAAGTTTAATACAAAAAGATACAGACCGAAAATATTGAGGAAAGACAGGCCTTATGGAAAATGTGTCTTTTTTGACCAAGAAATCAGATGCCGCGTGCATACGGCAAAACCATTGGAATGCAAAATTTCAATGGGATGCAAAGATTATGGTGAAGAATTAAGCATATGGTTCATGCTCAATCATTTTGTAAAAAAGGATGATGCTGAAAGCGTAAGGCGGTATGCATCTTACCTAAAAACCGGTGGAAAAACACTGGAAGGAGCTGAATTAAAGGATTTAGTTCCTGATAAAGAGAAATTGAAGAAAATATTAAATTTTGAGATACTATAGCAATAAAACCAAAAACACAATTTAAAAAACACAATAATCAAAATAATTCATTGAAAATAAAATTATCAGAAATTAAAAAATTTGAAAACAAAAATCGATTAAAAACTAACAAGGTGAATTACAATGGCTGAAAAAACAAAAATGAAGAAAGAAAAGATTATTGGAATAGATTTAGGTACATCAAATAGTGCTGCTGCAGTATTGCAGGCTGGAAAACCAACAATTATACCTAGCGCTGAAGGAACAACTGCTTACGGAAAAGCATTTCCAAGCGTTGTAGCATTTACAAAAGACGGGCAGATGTTAGTGGGAGAGCCAGCTAGGAGACAGGCTGTAAGCAACCCGCAAGGTACAATAACTGCTGCAAAGAGAAAGATGGGAAAAAGTTTTGAGTACAAAATTAATGGCAAAAAATACACCCCTCAACAAATTTCTGCTTTTGTTCTGCAAAAGATAAAGAAAGATGCAGAGGAATTTATTGGAGAGCCAATAAAGAAAGCAGTTATAACAGTTCCAGCCTATTTTGATGATAATCAAAGGCAGGCAACAAAAGATGCAGGAACTATTGCCGGATTGGATGTTGTTAGGTTAGTTAATGAGCCGACATCTGCTTCTATGGCTTATGGTATTGATAAGATGGACAAGGAAATAAAGATCCTTGTTTTTGATTTTGGCGGGGGTACACTAGATGTTACAATAATGGATTTTTCTGAAGGAGTTTTTGAAGTTAAAGCCACGAATGGAGACACGCAGCTAGGTGGTACAGACATGGATGAAACATTAATGAAATTTATTGTTGAGGACTTCAAAACTAAGGAAGGCATTGACTTGAGCGAGGATGATACAGCAATGCAGCGCTTAAGGGAGGCTGCTGAAAAGGCAAAAATAGAGCTGTCAACTACGATGGAAACAGAAATAAATGTGCCTTTTATCACATCTCAAGATGGAAGCCCAAAACATCTTAGCATGAAGCTTGCAAGATCAAAGTTAGAGCAATTAGTAGAACCAATTATACAGAGATGTAAGCATCCACTGGAGCAAGCAATGAAAGATTCTAAATTAACAGCTAATGACATAAATAAAATCATTTTAGTTGGTGGTCCAACAAGAATGCCCATTGTTAGGAAATTTGTAGAAGATTTTGTTGAGAAAAAGGCTGAACATGGTGTTGATCCAATGGAGTGTGTCGCACAAGGAGCATCAATACAAGCGGGTGTCCTAGCTGGAGAAGTCAAAGACATATTATTGCTTGATGTGACTCCACTAACTCTAGGAATAGAAACTCTGGGCGGTGTATTTACTAAATTAATTGAGAAAAACACAACTATTCCAAGCAAAAAATCCCAAATATTTTCAACAGCTGCAGATAATCAGCCAGCTGTAACAATTCGTGTAGGTCAAGGTGAAAGGCCGATGTTCAATGACAACAAAGTTCTTGGACAGTTCGACTTAGTTGGAATTCCACCAGCACCTAGGGGCATACCTCAGATCGAGGTTACGTTTGATATTGATGCAAACGGAATATTGCATGTAAAAGCCAAAGATCTAGGAACTTCAAAAGAGCAAAGCATCAAGATTACTGCTCCGAATAAGCTAAGTGATGAAGAAGTTCAAAAGATGCAGAAAGAAGCAGAGACTCATGCTGAGGAAGACAAGAAAAGAAAAGAAGAAGTAGAAACAATAAATAACGCAGATACACTGGTTTATTCAACAGAAAAGCTCTTTAAAGAGTTTAAGGGTAAGGTTGACAGCAAAGAATTAGAGACAGTAAAGGGCAAAATAATGGAACTGAAAGAATTATTGAAGCCTGACAAGAAAGATATTGCTGCTCTAAAAGCCAAGATGGATGAAGTCAATACTCTTGTCCAGAAAATGTCAACAGAAATGTACCAGAAAGTTGCACAGGAACAAGCTAAAAAGCAGCAGCAAGGTGCACAAGCAGGGCCACAACCCGGAGCAACAGAGGATGCAAGCAAGAAAGATGAGAAAGTAGTCGATGCAGAGTATAAAGTAGAGGACGAAGATAAAAAGAAGAAGAAATAATTTTTATTATTAATTTTTATTTATTATTATTATTTTTAATTATTGTTGAATTAATCTTTTATGGACAATGAAATAATGAATAATCCTAAAATTCCTACAAAAAAAGAAAGTCTAGACATCTTAAATAAAAATAAAACTCCTTCTAATGTAATTGAGCATTGCAAAACAGTATGCAAAGTTGCTGAAGAGATTGCTGACAAACTTATTGCTAAAGGCATAAATATCAATAAAACACTGGTAGTTGCAGCTGCATTGTTGCATGATATTGAAAGGGAAAAAGACAATCACATAATTGCAGGAGCAAAATTATTAAAAAGCATGGGCTTCCCGGAAGTTGCTGAAGTTATGGGAAAACATAGTTTGCATGAAATTGAAAAGGAAAAAAATAAACAATTAAGAATTGAAGAAAAAATTATGTTTTATGCTGACAAAAGAGTTAAAGAAAACAAAATAGTAAGTTTAAAAGAAAGGATTGAAGACTTAGAAAAGAGGTATAATAAGAATTTTAGCAAAGAATTTGAATTTGCAGAAAAGATTGAGGAAGAACTGATACGATGACAAAAGACTACTATAATACTTTAGGAGTAGAGAAAACAGCAACAAAAGAGGAGATCAAGAAATCCTACAAGAAATTGGCTAAAAAATATCATCCTGACCTGAACAAAAGCAAGGATGCTCCTGAGAAGTTTAAGGAAATAAACGAAGCAGCTGCTGTTTTAGCTGATGATGAGAAAAGAACTCAATATGACCAATATGGAACGACTGCAGACCGGTTTGGAAATGGTTTCCAGGGCTTTGATTTTTCTGATTTTATGTCAGGCACTGGCGGAGGTTTTGATTTTGACGATATTTTTGAAAGCTTTTTCGGAGGAAGAAGCCCTTTTGGCTCAAGAAAAACTCGTAGAAGAGGCGCTGATTTAAGATATGACCTTGAGATTACCCTTAATGAAGCAGCAATCAGCATAACAAAACATATTGTTGTTCCGAGATTAGAACACTGTACTAAATGCCATGGTTCTGGTGCTGAAAGTGAAACAGATATTGTAAACTGTCCCGAGTGCAACGGCTCTGGAATGCAAAGAAGAACACAAAGAACTCCATTTGGGATATTCTCTACAACGACAACATGTGGTAAATGTAAGGGGCAAGGAAAATACATAAAAAAAGAATGCCAGGTTTGCGATGGAACCGGAATTGTCAAAAAAACAAGAAAGCTTGAGATTAAGGTTCCGGCAGGGGCAGAAGAAGGAACGAACTTAAGGGTTGCTGGAGAAGGAGAAGCAGGTGAAAAAGAATCTCCTAGCGGAGATTTATATGTTGTTATCCATGTAAAAGAGCATGATATATTTGAAAGGCATGGAGATGACATTTATGTTAAAATTCCAATACCCTTTACAATAGCTGCTTTAGGCGGTGAAATAGATGTTCCAACTTTGGATGAAAAAGCCAAATTAAAAATACCGGCCGGCACTCAAAACAACACAATTTTTAGGATGAAAGGCAAGGGAATTCCTTACCTGCACGGCCATGGGGTTGGAAATGAGAATGTTGAGGTTGTAATTGAAGTTCCAAAAAAATTAAGCAAAAAGCAGAAAGAAATTCTTAAGGAATTTGAAAAAGAAAGCAAGAAGAAGGGATTTTTGGGGAAGATATTTTAAAGCCAAGGTTCTCCAAAAGTTCTTCTTCTTTAATATATGTTCCTACTGTTCCAAATTTTGGCATAACAAGATACTTCCACATAATATTATATAAACATTCCTGTAGAGACTGTAATAAAATAAATAGCAAATTTTATAAATAAGCAAAAACAGAATAAACAAAAAAGAGGTATATAGATGTTAAACAAAAAGGCTTCTCTAGAGCTGTCAATTAGAACCATAGTCATAGTAATTCTTGCAATGACATTGCTTGGGCTAGGATTGGGATTCATAAGAAACATGTTCTCTGATATTGGAGGACTCTCTGAAGATGTTACAGAGCAGATAAGGCAACAAGTCCTGAATGATTTGATAACCAATGACAAAAAGGTGTCTTTTCCAAAAACAGAAATAAAGATTGGTAAAGGAGATGCGGAAATTCTGGTAGTAGGCATAAGAAATAAGGAAGATGAAATTTTATCCTACAAAATGTCTTTTACCCCCCAATCAGCTCCAGAAGGTGCTGAAGTAAATGCGCCATTAAGCTGGTTGCAATACAACCAAAATGTCCATCAGCTTTCAAGTTCTGACTCGGATGTAAGGAACATAAGGCTAAATATACCAAGAGATGCTAAAGCAGGCTCATACTTTTTGACCTTTGATGTTAAAAAAGATCCAACAAATGAAATTTATGCACAAAAAGACTTATTTATTGTTGTAAGGGATTAAATGAAAAAGCGCTTATCAGAACAGCAGGAATTTGAAATCATGAAGCTTGTCTTAGACAAATTCCTTTGGCTAGGGTTTATTTTAATGGCCTTTGGCGTTTACCAGATGTTTGCAAACAGCATTTCTATTGGTCTGATTTGGTTTATTGGAGGGGTTTTATTGCTTATTTTGTTTATGATATTGATAATCAAAGAATATGAAATAATAAGATGACTCAGTTCTCAAAATTGCAAAAATAATTAATACTAGAATGAATTTTAAAGTACAGTCCAATGAAAAAAGCTATTGAGTTATCATTAAACTTTTTGGTCACAGTAATTATAGCAGTTGCAATACTTGTTCTTGGAGTCAAATTCATCAATGATATTGCAGGTGAAGCAACAGAATTGGAAAGCCTTACAACTGACCAGCTTGATAAAAAGATTACCGAGTTAAATTGCGAAAGCACAGACAGGGTGTGCATAAGTATAAGCAAAAAAACAATACCTAAAGGCGAATTTGATGTTTTTGGGATTAAGATAATAAATATATTAGAGAACCAAGAATTTAATATTAATGTAAAAGCTGCAAAATTAATTAAAAACAACGAGGAAATAACTGATCCAATTAATTTGAATAAAATTAAATTAAAGTATAGAAATAATCTTTTTATTGGAAAAAATGAGGAAGAAAGCATAGGGGTGGGTGTTGAAGTCCAAAAAGATACTGCTTCTGGGACTTATATCTTTGATGTTAAAGTCCAGCCGTATGATGAACTGTACAAAATTTATGTAGAAGTGCCCTAAATTCTTACGCTGCATATTTTAGCAAAACTTTTTGCATCTAAAGAAGCTCCTCCAACTAAGCCTCCATCAATATCTGGCATTGACAATAATTCTTTTGCGTTTTCTGGCTTCATGCTTCCGCCGTAAATAATTCTTGTATTTTTTGCTGCGTTTCCATTATATTTTTTTGATAATAATTCTCTAATAAATTTATGAACCTCTTCTGCTTGTTCAGGTGTTGCATTTTTCCCAGTACCTATTGCCCAAATAGGTTCGTAAGCAACAATAATATTTTTTATTTCCCTATCAGATACATTATTTAAATCGCCGATTATTTGTTTTTTTATTATACCCATGGTTTGATTGTTATTTCTTTGTTGCAAATTCTCTCCTATGCATAATATTGGCTTTAATTTATTTTTCAATGCTGCTTTTATTTTTTTATTGATCAATTCGTCAGTTTCATTGAAATATTGCCTCCTTTCAGAATGCCCAAGAATGACATACTCGCAACCAACGTCTTTTAACATCAATCCTGAGATTTCACCAGTAAATGCACCCTTTTCCTCGAAATGCATGTTTTGCGCGCCAAGTTTTATGTTAGTATTTTTTATTGATTCATTTAATTTATTTAATAACGTAAAAGATGGACAAATAACTATCTCAACATCTTTAACATAATTTTTAAAATCCTCGATGAAAGAAACAGCTTCCTTAACGCTCTTATTCATCTTCCAGTTTGCTGCTATCAGAGATTTTGTTGTCATCCTAACTGTCTTCCTCTGACCCTGGCTTTTCTCTCTTATTCTTTACATCAGAAACATCATTCTCGCAGTGCCAGCAATACATCTCATTTTCAGTTAATTCCTTGCCACAATGAGGGCATTTTGCCATTTTATAAGATATTTTTATTTATCTTTAATAAATTTATTTATTTTTAGCACAATTTCAGAAAAAGTATTGCTTATTTATTATACTGCCCTTTAACCTTGTATTCTTCTGAGGTAAGGACTTTGTTATATATCCTTTGGTAATCATTGTCAATCTTGCTTCTATTGAATAAAAGCTTGTACAATAAGTAAATCCCCACTACAATACCAAGCCCCATCAAAATGGTTTTGTCTATAATCATAGTACATTATAAGGTAGGTATGTATTTAAATGTTTTCTTTTTTAATTTAAGATTATACTAAACACCATTTGATACTGACAAAAACAACAAACTATTTATTTAACCTCGCTTATCATTTAGTACAAGTAGTTAAAAAACGTTAAAATGGAGCTAAACACAACAACAATAAAACTTTTGATAACCCTTTTAATAATTATATCAGGTTATTTCATAGCCAGGATAGGAAGCAGCCTAATTATAGCATTCTCCAAAAAAAAGGAAACAATCAATGTAAAACATATAAGGGTTGTAAAGGTTTTCAGATATTTGATTATGATTTTCGTACTTCTGGCTGCATTAATTTATTTGCGGGTTGATTTAACAAGAGATATAACAATAATGAGGGAGTTTATATCAAATGCATACAATCTATTGCCAAATATACTGCTCGTAATATTGCTGGTGGTATTAGCAATAGCAGTGGTCAACCTAATAGCATTTGGCCTAAAAAGGATATTTGTTGTAACAGGCATAACAGAGTTTATGCTTGAGCAGAGGAAAGAGCATTTTCTAAACGGAATTCTTTTTTTTGTACGCATTGCTTTGTATATATTCACTGGATTATTCTTACTTAATTTATTTGGTATTGATGTAGGAGGGATTACATCTGTAATTGGATGGTTTTTCTATGGAATAATGGCTTTGTTGTTTCTGTACATATTCTTTGGCACAAGAACATTCATGGAAAACTTCGTAGCAGGGCTTTACCTCAAAACCACACAGTCGTTTAAGTTAGGGCAAAAGGTTAAGATAGATGATATAGAAGGCAGCATAAAATCTATATCAAACCAGGCAGTCACAATAAAGTCTGATTTTGGCTACTCAACATCTGTACCAAACAAAGAATTTGTAAAAAAAGATATATCATTCAAGAATATAGAAACTGATCTTGATACTCTGGAAAAAATAAAAAGCTATTATGTTGAGCAAAAACCCAGTTTTTGTGGACCGGCAAGCGTTTCAATGATACTGAAGATCTTTGGCTATAGTGAATCACAATCAAAAATAGGAGAATTGAGCAGCTGTAAAGTTGGTTCTGGAACCCACCCAGAAACCTTAATCAAAGTTACGCAGGGAGTTACCAAAAATAAAGTCAAGGGAACATGGATAGATTTTGACCATATAACAGACTTAAAAGATGAGATAAGACTATGGCTTAATGAAGGTGCATTAATTATTGTTGATTATAAAAAGAATATCTTATTTCCAGAAGCGAAATCAGCCCATTATTCTGTATGCGTGGCTGTTGAAGGTGACGAGCTGGTTATTTTAGATCCAAGCGGTAAGAAAGGCGGTGTTTACCTTGCAGATGCAGAAAAAGTGTTTAGGGGAATGGATTCTTATTCAGAGCTCATTAAGGGTAAGCGTGGGTATATAATTTTTGCTCCTGAAGGAACAACTGCTTTCCATAGAATTGAAGGAGGTTTGATTTATGCAGACCCAAGCCTGTACAAAGAGCTAAACAATAAGCTGAAAAAAGAGCTTTACAAACTGACTGAAAAATCAGAGCTGCTGGAAACGGTCTTGCCATTAAGGGTAAAGAATTTTATTAGGAAATGGCGTGAAAAGGACAGGATTGCAAGGTTATGGAAGCCCGAGAGTGTTTGAATTTAATAAAATATTTTCAAGAAATCAACTTCTCAACACTTTTCTTATGCTCTTCTTTTCCCTGTATCAGTAATTTACCGTTTTTATACAATGTTATAGTGCATGGGCCTTTCATCCTCACATGCTCATGCTCTGTTGATGTTGGAATAAACTTATAGCCAAAATCTTCCAATTTTTTAAGTTTGTCAGTAATCTTTTCATGTTTTTTCTCAACTTTTTCAATAAACTGAGAAAAATCCTCTAATTTGCTCTGGAATTTTTTGTTCACAATATCTCGATAAGGAAGCCAGCTCTTTCTGAACAGCTCAGGATATTTTTCATAGTATTTCTCAAGAAAATTAACAGTCTTAGAGTCTGACATATAACCAGAGCCAAAATCTATCTTGATTTTTTTCTTTATCTTTTCAATTTCATTATCGCGTGTAACTTTTGCAAGAATTGAAGCAGCGCTTACTATTGGGTAATTTAAGTCAGCTTTATGTTCCAATATAAGTTCAATTTTTTTATTATTAATTAATTCAAATAAATATTGCTTGTAACTCTTAATGTTGTTGCTTGGTGCATCGACAATTGCCTTATCCGGCTTTAACAGATTAATAATTTCTGCAGATTTTCTTGCCTCAAGCTTGTTTAGGTTTAAGCCATCATGGTTATTGACAGCATGGTCTATCTCATCAGGGTAAATGGCAATAATTTCATATTTGTAAGAAATATCTTTTATTTTGTCAAACAAAAACTCTCTTTTTACTTTTGTAAGCAACTTAGAGTCCCTAACCTTCAATTTAACTAGCTCTTTTTCGTCTTCTTCTTTTACCAGTAGACCACACATTACTAATGGTCCTAGAACTGGTCCGCGCCCAGCTTCATCTATCCCACAAATTAAGATTATTATCACCTATTCTTTAAATAATACATCAAGAAGTAAAGAATTATTTAAACTTTTGGGAACAATTATCAAATTTAGTATAATGATGATTATGATGGACTGGAAAGTACCAAATTTTATCGGATTTATATTTTTGCATCTTATTTGTCTTTGAACTCTTCCATTTTGTCATCCATATCTATGCTCTCTAACTCTTCAATTTTTTCTTTTCTTTCTTTTCTCATACAAAACATTTTTTTCACCTCAAAAATTTTAAATTCATGTTAAAATTTTATAGAGAAATCTGATGTCCTTACAGATTTTATTTAAAGAACATCAGAAGTTAACTAAACGGTGGTAGTAATGGTAAATGCAGTACACACTACCATAACCGGATGTAGAAACCAATTAAGTCTATTATTGGTGTGTACCATTAAAACAAATAATAAGATAGGTTATATTTAAATATTTTGTTTAAAGATTATATAAAAACAAAAATTGAGAAAAAGCCTGAGGTTACATATGCTCCAAAGCTTTCTGCATTATTGGAATTACTGCTTCAACCTCATCTTTAAACATCCTTCCTAACTTAGAAAACTTCCATTCTGCATTTTCCTGGTTTAAATTTTCTCTGGAAATTTGCAGTTTCTTTTCCCCGTCATTGTAAGAATAAACACCTACTTTTATCCTTGATGTCTCAAACTCTTTTGTTTCTGAAAACAATTCCTTGTCTAAATTCTTGTCAAATGCCATTTCATAATCACCAATTAAAAGAATTTGAATTTGTTTTATAAGGGTTTGGGTTTTTATGCGTATATGAACCAATTATATAATTTATATATTTTCCAGTATGTTTAAAAAAGAGTAGATGTTACCTAACTGAATAATGAGTATGTCCAATTATACATCTAGAACTAAAAATTTAAATGAGTTTGTCAGAAGGACTCCGCCAAGCTCGAGTTCTCCTTTAGTTCTATTACTTCCCCATAGTGGATTAGAATATGATGCAGTTTCACATCATTTAGATCTTTCTAGGGAAGATGTTAGAAAGACTGTAGTTACTGGTTCTGATCATTCTGTCCCTGAAGTAATAGGGGTTCGTGAGCGTGATGATGCTTATATAATATGGACAGAACTGGCCAGGGCTGTCGTTGATGTAAACAGGGGTAGGACTGATTATGACTCTATGTCTGTTGAAGGTGGTGATATAGATCCAAAATCTCAGGGGCTTATATGGAATGCTACCATTGCTTCACATCCTGATAATATTGAAAGAATGTTAACGCACCCTTACTCGTATGAAGAATTTGAAAATTTAATGAAAGTAGGTTATGACCCTTTAAATTTAGCAGTTAATGACGCTATGGCAAAAGCCCGCGAAAAATATGAAACTGCAGTCCTCTTTGATGTACATTCAATTTGGGCAAATGAAACTTCAACTGTGCAGAAAGGGCATCATTTAGGGGCTTATCTTGTTGGAAAACCTTTAGATCCGCCATCACTAGACGAAAAAGGGACACCACATTTGTATCTTATGACAAGTAAAGACACTATCACTGAAGAAAATATATCCTGTTCTCCAGAACTTATACAATATATAAAAAATCACTTTAGAGATTATGGTTTAAGAGTTCAAGAACGCCAAGTAGCATCACCTAGGTTTCAATTAGCCCACAGAAAGTATGCTGATCTTGCGGCAGGATATCAAGTTTTTTCTATGGAAATAGTAGGCCATCATGGACTTGAAAAAAATCGTGCAGAAGGAGAACTATTATTTGAGCCAGATCCAGACTATTTGAAATCATTACAAGATGCATTTAATGAATTTTTTATAGGATTAAGGGATCTTAAATTTCATAAATCAGCTCGTTAAATAAATATTATTTACTCATACTCTTTCCAATCCTTAATCTCTAAATCTTCTATCTTTAATTTAGAAATGGATTCAATAAACAATTTCGTGTTCTGCTCGTTTGTCAATAATGGAATGTTAAAGTCAACTGCATTTCTCCTGATTAAATAATCATTCTCAAGCTCTTCTTCTTCAAAACTTTTTGGGATATTGATGACCAAATCAATTTTTCTTTCCTTAAGGTAAGTCAAAACATTAGGCTCTTTTTTTTCAAGAGGCCAATGCAGGATTTTCATATTTACCCCATTATTCTTATAAAAATTGCCAGTACCTTTTGTCGCATATAAATTATAACCTTTTTGTTCTAATTTGCGTATGCTTTCTAACAAATAAGCTTTACTCTTAACAGGTCCAGTAGATAACAGAACATTTTTCTTGGGCATGACAAAACCAACTGCCAGCAAACTTTTCAAAAAAGCCTCATTTATATTTTCTCCCAAGCATGCAACTTCTCCAGTAGATGCCATTTCCACACCCAAAACAGGATCAGCACCATGCAATCTTGAAAAAGAAAACTGGGGGGCTTTGACGCCAACATAATCCAAATCAATTGTATTGTAGCTGCCTTTTTCCTCAAACCCCAGCATCGCTTTAGTTGCTTTATCTATGAAATTATATTTAGTGACTTTTGATACAAAGGGAAAGCTTCTAGAACTGCGCAGATTACATTCAATAACCTTGATTTCATTGCTTTTTGCTATGAATTGTATGTTAAAAGGACCCGTAATAGTTAAAGCAGAAGCAATTTTCTTCGCAGTTTCTTTTATCTTCCTTGTTGTTTCTATATAAGTAAATTGCGGAGGCAAGACCATAGTTGCATCTCCTGAATGCACTCCGGCATTTTCAACATGCTCGGAAATTGCATAAATCAAAATCCTGCCTTTGTAAGCAACAGCATCTATCTCAATCTCTTTTGCATTTGTAATGAATTTGCTTATAACAACTGGATGTTCTTTGCTCAATTCAGTAGCTTTTTCCAGATATTTTTTGAGGTCTTTATCATTAAATGCTACAGACATTGCAGCGCCAGAAAGAACATAGCTCGGCCTTATCAAAACAGGATATTTAACGCGATTAGCAAATTTTTCTGCATCTCTTATTGAAGTTGTCTCAGTCCATTCTGGCTGGTCTACATTTAATTTGTCGCATAGTTTTGAGAATTTATGCCTGTCCTCTGCATTGTCTATGCTTAATGGGCTTGTGCCAAGAATTTTTACTTTTTTCCTGTACAGTTTCATTGCCAAGTTGTTTGGTATCTGGCCGCCCATTGATATTATCATCCCCAGTGACATTTCTTTTTCATAAATATCCAAAACACGCTCAAAACTCATTTCCTCAAAGTAAAGCCTGTCACAAATATCATAATCTGTTGAGACTGTCTCAGGGTTATAATTTATCATTATAGTTTTATAATTCAAATTCTTTAAGGTTAGAACTGCATTAACACAGCACCAGTCAAATTCCACAGAACTTCCAATCCTATAAGCCCCTGAGCCTAAAACAACAACAGAATTTTTATTGTCAAACTGGATATCATCCCTGCTCCCATTATAAGTCATGTAAAGGTAATTTGTCTTTGCAGGATATTCTGCAGCTAAAGTATCTATCTGCTTTACAAAAGGCAGTATGTTATATTTTTTTCTTAATTCTCTAACTGCTAGCATATTTTTTTCATAGTCCGAATCCTTAAGTAATAACCTTGCAATCTGAAAATCAGAAAAGCCTTGTTGCTTGGCCAATCTTAAAAGCTCTTTTGATAAGGAATTTATTTTGCATTTTTTAATCTCTTTTTCTGTCTCTACAATATTCTTTATTTTATATAAAAACCATTTGTCTATTTTGCTTAAAGAATAAATTTTATCAATTGAGTAACTTTTTTTTATTGCTTCTGCAATTACAATTACCCGTTTATCAGTAGGATTTTTTAATTCAGAATCGATATTGCCGTTTATTTTTGCATTTTTATAAACCAATCCATGCAAACCTACGCCTAACATCCTCAATGCCTTTTGCAGAACTTCCTCAAATTTTCTTCCTATAGCCATAACCTCTCCTACTGATTTCATTTCGCTGCCAAGCTGAAACTTGACTTTCTTGAATTTCTCCATATCCCACCGAGGTATCTTTATCACAATATAATCGAGAGCAGGCTCAAAACACGCTTTTGTTGTTTTAGTTATAGAATTATCAATTTCTGTCAAAGAATAGCCTAAAGCAAGTTTTGCAGCAATGAAAGCTAATGGATAGCCGGTTGCTTTTGATGCTAAAGCAGAGCTTCTACTTAAACGCGCATTGACTTCTATAATTCTATAATCTTCTGATTCAGGATCCAATGCATATTGTATATTGCATTCTCCAACAATGCCTAAGTGTCTTATAACTCTTATTGCAATCCCTCTCAATTTATGATATTCAGAATTTGTTAGTGTTTGGGATGGTGCAACAACAATGCTTTCTCCAGTATGTATCCCCATTGGATCAAAGTTTTCCATGTTACATACAGTAATGCAATTGTCATAAGAATCTCTTACTACTTCATATTCTATTTCTTTCCATCCTCCGAGGTATTTTTCAATTAAGATTTGTTTTGAGTAAGAAAATGCCCTTGCTAGTATCTCCTTAAGCTCTTCCTCATTGTAGGCTATTCCAGAACCTTGTCCTCCAAGAGCATACGCAATCCTTGCCATTACCGGATATTTTATTTTTTGAGCAACTTTAAGGCCTTCATTTATGCTTGTAATTGCTTCACTTTCGGGAACTTCAACATCAATCTCTGCAAGTTTTTTCTTGAATAAATGCCTGTCCTCTGTCTCTTTTATAGCTCCAACAGAAGTTCCCAAAACTTTAACATTATATTTTTTTAGAATTCCATTATCATTTAGCTCTACACCACAATTTAGCGCGGTTTGTCCGCCAAATGCAAGCATTATTCCATCAGGTTTTTCTTTTTTTATTACCTGCTCAACAAAGTAAGGAGTTACAGGAAGAAAATAAATTTTATCTGCCATTCCTTTGCTAGTCTGGATTGTAGCAATATTCGGATTTACTAAAACTGTTTTGATCCCTTCTTCCCTCAAAGCCTTAAGGCACTGGCTTCCAGAGTAGTCAAATTCTCCCGCTTCACCAATTTTCAAGCTTCCGCTTCCAAGCACTAAAATTTTTTTGGGTTTCTCCATTTTAAAAAAACAATAATTTTATTGCCATGATAACTGCTACACCAAGTAATAACCTTTTTACATTTACATTGCCTATTTTTACTGCGTATTTTGAGCCTAAGTATGCTCCGACGAATGATGATAAGATTATTGGAATAAAAAGTACAAACTGAACTGCACCTAACAATGAAAATATAATTAAGGAAATAAGGTTTGTAACAGTATTGGAAAAAGTTGAAAGGGCAGCGCTGTTAATTATTGTATATGAAAAAACTGCTGAAAGTACTAATCTGTTTATTATTCCTATTCCCGGTCCATAAAACCCACTATAGAGGCCGCTTGCAAGCGCAAACAGTGCAAAAACAGCTACATTTCTTTTTGCCTTTTCTGTATTTTTTCCTGTATCTTTTTTCAGCAGCAAATATAATGAAATGAGAACCATGACGAATCCAATGATTTTTTTCACTATTTCTTCAGATATCGATAAGACTGTAAAAGCCCCAAAAATAGCACCAGTTGCAGCAAAAACCATAAAAATAAAACCCATCTTGTAGTCAATCTTTTTTTGCAGGCCATAACCCAGTGCTGCTCCTGAAGTATTTCCAACTGCTCCTATTTTACCAGTCCCCAAAGCCATATGCGGACTTAACCCCATAAATATTAATGTAGGAACTGTTATTAAACCACCTCCACCTATCAATGAGCCAAAAAATGAGGCTGTAAAAAATACTACAACAATGATTAAAATACTAATTGGTTCCATTTTTTAACTTTTTAACAAAATCATCAAACAAAAACTCAGTATCAACAGGACCCGGAGTTGCTTCTGGATGGAATTGCGAACTAAAGAAAGGCTTTGTTTTGTGCTTAAGGCCTTCATTTGTATTGTCATTGATGTTTGTAAACAAAGGCTCCCAGTCAGAAGTCAATGTTTTTGTATTAACCGCAAAACCGTGGTTTTGTGTTGTTATGAAGCATCTTTTTGTGTCTTTCATCAGGCAAGGCTGGTTCTGGCTTCTGTGGCCATATTTTAGCTTATAAGTATCCGCACCAGCAGCTAATGCAAGTATTTGGTTGCCTAAGCATATACCCAAGATTGGTATTTCCTTAACAATAGCTTTCCTGATATAGCCAATAGTTCTGTCACACATTTTAGGGTCTCCAGGACCATTGCTTATAACAATGCCATCAAAATCAAATTTGAAGAAATCATAATCATAAGGAACCCTTATTACATTGACATTTCTTTTCAGAAGGCACATTATTATATTATTTTTAACTCCACAATCGATTAGAATTACAGTCTTATTTTTTTCATTTATTTTATTATTTTTATCATTGTTTATTTTTTTAATTATTGAATTTTTATTGATTGCGTCGTATATAATGGGATTTTTTATTGTAACTTCCCTAACAAGGTCAACTTTATTGGGATTATAAAATTCAACCTCATTATCATTAATTATAATCTTGCCTAGCATAGCCCCTTTCTCCCTTATTTTTTTGGTCAATTCGCGCGTGTCAATGTCAAATACTCCAGGAATATTGTTCTCTTTAAGCCATTCAGCAAGGCTTTTTTTAGCATTCCAATGTGAATAATCAAAAGAATAATCAGAAATTACTAAGCCTTGTATATGTATTTTAGAAGATTCAAAATGCTTTTTTAAGCCAAAATTGTTTTTTTCTTCACTAGGAATTCCATAGTTGCCTATTAATGGATAAGTTAAGCATAAAATCTGGCCTTTATAGCTTGGGTCTGTCAATGACTCTGGATAGCCGACC
>JASMFO010000038.1 GCA_030751755.1 Candidatus Woesearchaeota archaeon | reverse complement strand
ACCTATGATTGATGATAACCCTTTTTGGGTTTGAGTGAGGTTTAAATTCTAATAGAATACCTCGGGTAATAAACAATGGAGGAAGATTAATATGGCATCTATAGAAGTTCCAAAAGAGTCAGTAGACAGGATTTATGAAGTTATAGAAACAGCAAAAACAACAGGTAAAGTGATGAAAGGCACCAATGAAACAACAAAGGCAATAGAGAGAGGAAAAGCAAAGATTGTTGCAATAGCTAAGGATGTAAATCCGCCAGAGATAATAATGCATATTCCCGTAATTGCAGAAGAGAAAAATGTTCCATGCTTTACAGTGCCAAGCAAGGAAGAGCTGGGAGCAGCAGCCGGAATCCAGGTAGGAACAGGAAGCGTTGCTGTAACAGAGGAAGGAGAAGCCAAAAACCTGATTAAACAAGTATTGAGCCAAATAAAGTAATAGTATGAAAATCGGAGATTTTCAAATCTCCTCGTAAACTCGGAGAAGATGGAAAACAAGGAAAAACAGCAAGACACTGAAAAAAAGCCAGAAAGGCAAAGAAGGCCAAGGCCTGAGCAGGAAAAAAAAGGAAATGTTAATTTTTCATTCGCAACTCCTGCCAAAGTAGAGGAAATTGTAGAGAGAACAGGGACAAGAGGAGAGGCTATACAGATAAGATGCAGGGTTCTTGAAGGCAGGGATAAAAATAAAATCCTAAGGAGAAATATTCGCGGTCCAATACAAATGGGAGATATATTAATGCTGAGGGAAACCGAGATAGAGGCAAGAAAATTAAATAAATCAGGAAGAGGTTTAGGCTAAATTTATTAAAATGCCAAAATGCACTTTTTGCGGTATTGTCATACCAAGGGGAACTGGAAAGATGTTTGTGCAGAAAGATGTTAAAATATTATATTTTTGCTCATCAAAGTGCGATAAGAACATGTTAAAGTTAAAAAGAAAAGCTATAACCACAAGATGGAGCAAAAGACATCCAAGATACGAGAAAACTAAAAAATGAAGCAGAAAGCCACAGACTTTTATTTAACGCTTTCCTGTTATTTTTTATTTCATAAAAAATGAAAATACAACAAACATTAGTTTTAATAAAACCTGATGGCTTGGTAAAGTCATTAACTGGAAATGTGATTACAGAACTTTCTGATACAGAATTGACTATTGTAGGCGCTAAAGTTGTTCAGGTTACTCGTGAATTAGCTGAAGAGCATTATCAGCACCTGAAGGAAGAAAAATTCTTTAATGAGCTGATAAAATACATCATGGGAGAGTACCATGTTAAAAGAGTTTTAGCTTTGGTATACCATGGGGAAAACACAATTAAAAATATAAGAAAAGTTGTTGGCAGCACTCATCCGGAAAAAGCAGAGCCTACAACCATAAGAGGGAAATATGGAAGGGTTACAAGCAAAGGAGTATTTGAAAACGTTGTTCATGCCTCTGAAAATGAAAAGGAAGCAGAACGCGAAATAAAATTATGGTTTAGGCCAGAAGAGCTTGCATATACAATTTATCCTACGGACACTAAAGAAGTTAAAAAGGTAGAGTATTTCTGGAAATCATGAAAATCAAGATTTTCAGGACACTAAGGAATGCTTAAAGCATTTCTGGTGTGCAAAAAGGCAAAGCCTTTTTTGTGCAAAATAAATCTTATTTTAATAAAATCAATTGGGGTATAAACTATGGCTGAAAAGATGGTTGACAGGGTTATGCGGATAATGAAGCAACCCAAAAATATTAGAAATATTGCTATCTGCGCCCATATTGACCATGGAAAAACAACTTTTTCTGATAACCTTCTTGCAGGAGCTGGAATGATGTCAAAAGAAGACGCAGGAAAAGCTTTGAAATTAGATTTTCATGAAGACGAGCAGGAAAGAGGCATTACAATTGATACAGCTGCCGTTTCTATGGTTCATACTTTTGAAAATAATGAATATTTGATTAATCTGCTTGACACTCCAGGCCACATTGATTTTGGAGGAGATGTTACTCGTGCCATGCGGGCTTCTGATGGCGCAATAGTTCTTGTGGATGCTGTTGAGAGCATTATGCCTCAGACAGAGACAGTTTTACGGCAGGCTTTAAGGGAACTTGTAAAACCAACATTGTTCATAAACAAGGTTGACAGGCTAATAAAAGAATTGCAGCTAACACCAGAACAGATGCAGGAACGTTTTCTAAAAATAATTACTGCTGTCAACAAGCTTATTATGGAAATTGCACCAAAAGGCTATGGTGAAAAATGGCAGGTAAATGTCCAGGATGGTTCTGTCTGCTTTGGTTCTGCATTTCATAATTGGGCATTATCAATTACATTCATGCAGAAAAAAGGAATCACATTTAAGGAAGTCATAGAAGCTTATACCAGCCAGGATGATAAATACAAAGAACTTGCAAATAAAGCGCCTTTACATGAAGTTGTGCTTAATATGGTCATACAGCATCTGCCAGACCCAGTAGATGCCCAAGGTTACAGGATTCCAAAGATATGGCATGGAGACATAGAAAGCGAGGATGGCAAATCATTGATTAAGTGCGATTCTAACGGCCCTCTCTATTTTGTCATAACAAAAATTGTTATTGATCCTCAAGCAGGCGAGATTTCAGCTGGAAGATTGTTTTCCGGAACTGTCACTAAAGGAACCAATGTTTACTTAACCAGATTAAAGCAGGGTTCTAAAATACAGCAAGTCTTTATTTATAACGGCGCAAAAAAAGAAATTGTTGATAATATAGTTGCAGGAAATTTTGTAGGCGTTGCAGGAGTAAAAGCATACGCAGGAGAGACAATAACTCTTGATGAGGATGGAACTGCTTTTGAAAAAATTACGCATATATTTGACCCAGTTGTCACAAAAGCAATAGAAGCAAAAAGGCCAAGTGATCTCCCAAAATTAATTGAAGTTCTAAGAATGGTTGGAAAAGAAGACCCTACAATAAAGATTG
>JASMFO010000037.1 GCA_030751755.1 Candidatus Woesearchaeota archaeon | reverse complement strand
TTTAGGAGGATATGGTGTTAGGATTGTCCAAGAATTTAGTAAAGGTAAATTTAAACAATTACCTATTCTTAAATTTGGCAGTGATTTAAAATTAGGATTCTTTATGTTTCTAAAAGCTCTTCCTTTTGTGTTAGCATATATGCTATTTGGGATTATTATTGATATGGTTTCATATACTATAAATCCCTGGTTGTATTTGATTAGAATATTCACCGAGATAATAGTGTCTATATTCATAATTCCAATATTAGCTATAAATTTTATGAATAAAGAAACTGTAAGTTCTTATTTCGAATTTAGGATAGTAAAATATGTCTTTACTAATTTAGGAGATTATATTGTAGCTATATTGAAAAGTATTTCGTTAGGTATTATCTTTTTAATCATGTGGATTATTTTAGTAGGTCTGCCTGCTGGAGCTTTTACACAGAATATATTTTTAGCTGATTTTTACAGAAGAAGAGTAAAATAATATTTCTTATTTGGAAATTTAGAATTAAAATCAAAAACATTTATATATAATTGGCATATGAATTTATTCCTATGGGAGAGCAAACGCAGGAGCAGGTTGCAGTAGAAGCGCAAAAAGAGACAAAGATAAACAAGATTGTAATGAGTGGGTTTAAGAGCTTTGCCAAGCATACCGAGATTCTATTTAATGAGAGTTATAATTGCATTCTGGGTCCTAATGGTTCTGGTAAGAGTAACATTTTAGACGCTCTATGCTTTGTTCTGGGAAAATCATCATCAAAATCATTAAGGGCAGAAAAAGCTGCGAACTTAATCTATAATGGCGGTAAATTAAAAAAACCATCTAAGCAGGGAGAGGTTTCTATATTCTTTGACAACAACAAAAAAACCTTTCCTACTAAAGACAACGAAGTTAAAATTACAAGGATTGTAAGGCAAAGCGGCCAGTCTGTCTATAAGATAAATGATGAAACAAGGACAAGGCAGGAAATTATTGATCTGCTTTCAATTGCAAGAATAAATCCAGATGGCTACAATATAATTCTCCAAGGAGATATAGTGAAATTTGTAGAGATGCATCCTGATCAAAGGTGCGAGTTAATAGGAGAAATAGCCGGAATTTCCGTATATGAGGAAAAAAAGCATAAAGCTTTGCTGGAGTTGCAGAAGGTTGATGAGCGATTAAAGGAAACAGATATAGTGCTCACAGAGAGGAATACTTATCTTAAGGAACTTAAGAAGGACAGGGATCAAGCTTTAAAGTACAAGGGCATGAATGACAAAATAAAGCAAAACAAGGCCTCTTACTTAAAGCTGCAAATTGATAAAAAGGAAAAAGAAAAAAACGAATCACAAAAAAGATTAGATGAAACAAATCAGGAATTAAGCAAAATAAACCAGAAAATTACTAATCTGAATAATCTGAATCAGGAAAAAAGGAATGAAATAGAACAAATAACAAAAGAGATAGAAGAAAAAGGCGATGTAGAGCAAGTAAATCTCAACAAAGGGGTAGAAACATTAAAGATAGAGATTACAAAGCAGAATTCCAGGATAGATACAATAAAGAGTGAAATAAGCAAGATAGGAAACAGAAAGAATGACTTAACTAACAGCATTAAAGAAGTGCAGGACAAGATAAATCAGCTTGAAGCAGATAAGGATAACATGCAGAAAGACATTGAGTCCAAGAAAAAAGAAAGGGATATTATCCTCAAAAAAATACATGATTTTAGGGAAAAAAACAAGCTTGATAATATCGCTGATATAGAGAAACAGGTTGAGGACATAGATAAAAAGTCAGAAGAACTGCAGAAAGATGTGCAATCAACAAGGGAGCAGCAGCATAATTTAATAAGGGAAAACGACACCATAATGCATGAGATTGTCACAATAGATGCCCAGATAAATAAAGTTCTGGATATAGAAAAAGAGAATAAAAAACATATAGAAGAAGTAAAGAATAAGAGAAATGAGTTCAAAAAATCAACCCTGGATCTCAACAAAAAGCTGGAAGAAGACTCATCGACAGCTGCCCAATTGTCAAATGCAAGAAGAAAAATACATACAGCAGATGAAGAGCTTGTAAAATTAAAAGCCAGGCAACTAGGCACTAAAGAGTTGAGCTATGCTGATGTTGCAATTAAAAGAATTTTAGACCTTAAAAAGCAAAAACCTGGAATCTACGGCACGATTGCAGAATTGGGTAATGTAAAATCAAAATATTCTTTAGCTTTGGAAATTGCTGCTGGTCAAAGGCTTAAAAGTATAGTTGTGGAAGATGATAAAACGGCTTCAGAATGCATCAAATACTTAAAGGAGAACAAATTAGGAGTGGTAACTTTTCTTCCCTTAAATAAGATAAAACCAAATCCGGTAAGCGCAGAAATAAAGAAAATTTCCAAATCAAGAGGAAGCTACGGAGAAGCTATAGACTTAATATCTTTTGACAATAAATTCAAAAAAATCTTTGAATATATTTTTTCTGATACTGTTGTGGTTGATAATATAGATGTTGCAAGAAGATTGGGCATAGGGCATGCAAAATATGTAACCTTAGATGGTGATTTAGCAGAGAAGAAAGGGGCAATGCACGGAGGTTATAGATTAAAAAGAAAGCACAGCATGGGCTTTAGGGAAGAAGATATTGTTAAAGAGATTGAAAAATATGAAAATGAAATCAAGGGGCTGAAAAATACAATAGATCTCCTGGAAAAAAGAAGGATAGAAAATGAGGAATTAATTGCTAATTTAAGAACAAAAAAAGCAAGCCTTGATGGTGAGATCATAAAAATGGAAAAATCATTGCACCTTGAGGCAACTGATTTAGAGGCTTCAAAAGAGAAAAAAACAGATTTACAAAAACATGAAAAAGAAATTATTGAAAAAATTAAGCTTGTTCAGGAGAAGATTAATTTATTAAACAAAGAGCTTGCGACAATAAAGACAGAAAAACAAAAGTTAAGGGCAAGTATAGCCCAATTAAGAAATCCAACTTTAATTGCAGAATTAAATGCATTTGAAGAAAAACTAAAAGAATTAGGTGAGGATGTAATAAGAATTGATTCTGAGATAAAGAATATAGATATACAGTCAGAGAGTATTTATAGGAATGAGATGGAAAAAACAGGCAAAATAATAAAACAGCTGGAGAAAGATGATCAGGATTTCAATGATGAGCTGAAAAATTTGACAGAGGCCATAAAACAGAATAACCAGGAATTAAAGAAAAAAGAAGAGCTGGCTCAGGATTTCTATGCAAAATTTAAAGGCCTCTTCCATAAAAGAGATGGAGTAGATAAAGAAATACAAAGAAACCAAGTTACAATTAATAATAGGCAGGATGACAGCAGAAAGGTTGAGGTTAGATCAAATACAGTATCTATCAAGCTGGCAGAAATGCAATCTGTGCTTTCTGGATTGAATTTAGAATTCCAGCAATATGAAGGAGTTAAATTAGACTTAAGCAAAAACGAGGACCAACTCAAATATGAAATAAAGAAATTTGAAAATATGAGAGAACAGATAGGCTCTGTAAATATGAGAGCTCTTGAGATTTATGAAGATGTTGAAAAGCAGTATAATGATTTAATTGGGAAAAAGGATGTGTTAAGCAAAGAAAAGGAAGATGTGCTTAAGATGATGCAGGAAATAGAAGGCAAGAAAAAAGAGCTGTTTATGAAAATATTTGATGTTGTTAATGCCAACTTTAAGAAATTCTTTTCAATGCTTACAACCAAGGGGGAGGCTACCTTGGTTATTGAGAATGAGGAAAACCCCTTTGAGGCAGGATTAAGAATCAATGTTAAGATTACCGGCAGCAAGTTTTTGGACATAAGAAGCCTTTCTGGTGGAGAAAAAACTCTGACAGCACTAGCTTTTATTTTTGCCATACAGGAGCATGAACCTGCTTCTTTCTATGTTCTGGATGAGGTAGATGCTGCGCTTGACAAGCATAATTCAGAGAAATTTGCAAAATTAATAAGGAAATATTCGGATAATGCGCAATATTTAATTATGAGCCATAATGATGCGGTTATATCAGAAGCAAACAGCCTATATGGCATTTCAATGAATGAGCATGGAATTTCTCAAGTGGTTAGCTTAAAGATTTAAATTTAATTTTTTGAATCCTTACTGAGACCATATAACAATAAGGTTATAACTCCCACTAAATAAGTTACATGTAAAAGAATGTTTGTAGGAGTTACAGTCAAAATAAATAATTCATTGATATTATGAAAAAACTCTGGTTTTGAATTAAGAAAAGATAAAATAATTGCAAATATAAGAGTTATTCCTATTGTCATAGATGCAGGAATTATAAATCTGTTGATAATTAAGAGGAAACCGCACACAATCTCGATTAGGATTGTAATGACCAATAAGGGCATCACAAATTTTATCCCTAATTCGAGGAAGTTCTGATATGCAATCGAAAAAAAGAAAATACGGTGTAAACCTGCAGATAAAAAAATAATGCCGATACTAATCCTCAAAAAAGTTAATGTATGATGTTGCGCAAAATGATGTATAGTTCCTGAAAGAGCCATTTTTATTCAATTTTGGTGTTTAAGCGTCGTGCGAATAGCTTCTGCAATCTGAAATACAGGGAGTTCTGTAACTAATGGTTTTGCTTTTTTCGGTTGTAGACTTAATATTTCTTATAAATATTTTTCCCTTTGTCCATTTTATAATTGAAGATATCTGTCTGAATTTCTCCAAAAAACATCCGGTAGAATGGACAAAGGAGATATTTTAAAGCAAGTATTAACCTATTCTCTTCTTTAAAACGCCTTGTTGAAGTATAAATTCTAGGATATTTCAAAATTCTGAATTTATAATATTTTTTGCTCCTGTTTACATAATCATTGTCTTCTGCAAATCTTATTGTCTGGTCAAATCCATTGATTTTGTTGTGTATTTCCTTAGTTGAAAAAATAGCCTGGCCAACCATGTGGGGGTAAATATATTGCATTAGAAAAAACCACTTATTTAACAAGTAGTGCCCTAATTTGTCAATTAAGTTCTTTGTATTAGGAATTAAATAGCATCCAGATACTTTTAAATCTCTTTTGGTAAGTTCCCTGACTGCTTTTCCTAAAAAATCATTTTCTATAGAAATATCCGCGTCATTGAATAATAACCTTCCAAATTTTGCATTCTTGACTCCCAGGTTCCTTTGATAAGAGACATTTCTTTTTTCAGAAACAATCAGTTTTATTTTTTTATTTTTTTTTGAAAAATCCTTAACTATTTTCTGGGTTTTATCTGCGGAATTCCCATCAACTACAATTACTTCAAAATTTTTGAATATTTGATTAAGGTAATCATTAAGCAGATTTCCGATATAATGTTCTTCATTTAATGCAGGTATAATAATGCTTATCATTGTAGGTAATTGAAATGCGTCGGCTGGGACTTTCGCCAGCTTCTTTGATTTTGCGAAGCAAAATCCTAGGTGAACGACCGAAGAGAAGTTCACCGCATTTTCCCAGGTTTTTGCTTTATGCAAAAAAGCTGTTTCGAACCCAGATAGGCGGCTTGGAAGGCCACAGTCATAGCCATTAGACCACCGACGCATTAAAAATTTAAGATTGTCATTATGTTTATAAATTTAATTATTTTGTATTAATATCGAAATAATTATATATGATAATGTCACTAATAGTTCATTTGGGGGTGTTAGATGGATTCAAAAGGTCCTATTTATAGGAATCTTGTTTCTACTATTGATATAAACAGGAGTATAGACTCAATAGAATATATAAATTTCAGGGATATAAACAACGAATTCATATTCAGGGAATTTCTTAGTGATATAAATTCCAGTAATGATGTAATAGAGCTGAGCCTGATAAACAACAAGGCTTACAAAGAATCTGTGATAATGTCTTTAAACAGGAATATAAGCAGAAATACAACATTGATAGATATGATTAAAGAAGAGCAAAAAACATTTGGTGGCAGCAAGCTGTTTTATTTGAATGCTGCGTTTGACAAGCTTCTTGTTATTTCAGTGCCAAGAAGCATGGAAGGCAAGCTTAATATGGTTATAAACAGGCTTAATAAGATAAATGATAAGATAGCAAGACTTAACTCTAAAATAAAAAAAGAAAATCTTGAGATTTATATGAAAAGGCAGAGCCTTAAGGATAAAAAAGATATTATATTGGATATGATAAACCGGAATTTGAAGGTTTAATCTGCATTTATCTTTATTCTTTTAACAAATTCCTTAAAATCTGTTTCTTTTATATTTGCCCCGCATGCATATTCATGGCCGCCGCCGTAGCCTTCTAATCCTGCAAGAGATTTTTCTAAAATTGGCGGAATTAAGATGTTTCTGCTCCTTAAGCTCATCCTTACATCATCATCTTTCTTTCTTCCGACAATAATTATTTTATCTGGGAATTTATGCAGCAGCTCATTTGCCAAGTCGCCAGTAAAGCTCATCTTGTCTTCTGAATAAGTAAAAACAAGCATTTTTTCTTTTCCTGCCGCCTTGACTGCATCTTCCAATAAACTATCATACAGCTTATTTATTTTTTCGTATCTTTTGAATATAAATTTGCCTTTTGCTGTTTCCTGGTTAAGAATTTCATAAGGACTTTCTATTCTTGTCAGAATTTTCATGTTTTTCACTACCTCGCTTGTTTTTCCCTTTAAGCAGAAAGAGAATATTTTGATTAAAGTTCCAAGTTTGCTGCTGAAATAGATATCTCCAACAGTTTTTTTGCCGTTTAGTAAATCAGGATATTTTTTCTTGAATTCATTTAAAAAATCAGGCATATAATAATCTGCTATGCAGCCAACCATTGCAATCCACAAATCCTGCTGAACAACTTTATAGCACATATATGTTGTAGGGATGTTAGCATTTTTGTCATTAATCCTTGGGTTAAAATATCTCATTCCAGTCCTTTCGAATGGTCCATGGTGGTCTATCCATATTACTGGAGCCTTGCTGGCATCTATAAAATCCTGCTCTAAATTAGCTACGTCAAGAACAAAAACCTTGTCAGCATCGTACTGCTCTATTTTCGGTGCAGACCTTACATCAAGTTTTGGGTGTGTCTTTACAACAAAACCATGGCCTTCTTTCTTGTAACGATATAACAATAAAAATGCACACAGCCCATCAGGATCATCATCAAAGAAGAATATCGGATTTTGGCAATTGTCTAATTCATCCCTTATTTGTTGGAATTGTTTTTGTGTTAGCATTTTCTTTAAAATTTAATAATTATTAATAACTGGTATTTAAATATACACTATGTATTCAAATAAAAACCTTTAAATTAATCAATCTCTTTGTATTAATTATGCACCTACCAAAATCCTCTTCAAAAAACCATCCCTTGTTTAACTGCGGCAAATTTAACTGCCCTATATGCGCAAAGGCATATTCTAAGATTAAAATTAAAAATAAGATAATAAAAGAAAATTTTGCCACTGAAACTGTTTCCCCATTTATAGGCAGATATGGCTACCCTGAAATAAATATCGGGATTTTAGCACCGCCAGAAGAAACACAAGACACCTGGCTCTATGATGCTCCCAAGTATTGGGCTGTTCATAATTTTCAAATTCCAAAGATTGTTGATTTTAGGTCTTCATTGATAAATTCTAGAAATAAAATAAACATTAAGGGGAGAAATAAATTTCTGGAGTTAAATCAGGAAGTCAGCATGGCTTCTAAGCCAGTAGATGTTGATATTAATCTTAAAGACAAGCCTCACTTTAGGGTAAATTATGACAACTTAATGGCTCCTACAGGTCCTTATGCAGAGTTAAAGAAAATAAAACTTACTGAAAATCCTAAAATTCATACTAAAGTTCAGAAAGTTCACTATGATACTGACCTAAAAGCAAATGATGCCCTGATTTATTTATATGAAAACAAGTTTGATGAGAATTTCTTGTCTAAAATTTTGAGTGTAGGAAATTTGGGCATTGGAAAAAATCGTAAGCTTGTACCGACAAGATGGTCCATTACTGCTACAGATGATGCATTGGGAAAGCATCTGCTCAATGAAGTAAAAAAATACAATGAAATAAATTATTCAGCTTTCTTTGGAAATTACTTAGGAAATTATTATTTGATTTTATGTTTTCCAGATGTTTGGAGTTATGAATTATTTGAAATGCATGTTTCTAATCCTGCAAATTTTATGACAGACTATGAACCCTATGAAGGAAGAAAATACTACGCAGAAGAAACTGCTGGCGGTTATTATACTGTAAGATTAGCTTCTTTGGAAAAACTAAATGAAATGAAAAAACAAGGCAGTGTTTTGGCTTTGAGGTTTGTTACTGGCGATTATACTTTGCCTCTTGGAGTGTGGGTAACAAGAGAGGCTGCAAGAAAATCAATGCAATCAAAACGCATTGAATTCTCATCTAAAGAATTGATGATGGATTATGCAAAGAAACTGATTAAGAAAAAATTTAATTTTGATTTAGGACAAATATTAAAAAACAGCACCATTTTGAAAAACATTAAGCAACAATCTAAATTAATAAAATTCATATAAAATAAAGATTCGAATAAAAACATTTAAATACAAGCTTCAATTTTAATATAAATTGTAAAAATGGCTAACACAAATAAAAAATTAAGTTCTGTAAATTTATTGTTAGCTTTGAATCTATTGCTTCTGCTGCTGTTATAGGCCCAATATTTTAGTATATTCTCACAGGGCCTTTCCATTG
>JASMFO010000036.1 GCA_030751755.1 Candidatus Woesearchaeota archaeon | reverse complement strand
GTGAGTATATTATTTTGTTTTTTAATTCAAAAATTATATAAATAGAATATTCTTACTCTGGTTTGTTTTACTTGCCTCCGTAGCATAGTAGCTATTGCGGCAGGTTTGTAACCTGCAGGTCGGGGGTGCAACTCCCTCCGGAGGCTTATCTTTCAATACCATAAAACAACAAAAAAATAATAAAATATTTATAATTCAAAAAATAATAATAAAATTATGAAATTGGGTATACCCTCAATTTTTTTAACTTTAATATTGATTTTTATTATTAGTGGGTGTGGTGTTGAAACAGAAAAAGAAAAAATTGAAGAACAAAAAGAAACAATATCTATTCAAGGAAGAATGGTCAATATGAAGTTAACAAGTCCGGCATTTGAAAATAATAAGGACATGCCATCAGAATATACCTGTGATGGACCAAATGTTTTGCCGGATTTAAATCTAGAAGATGTTCCTGAAAATGCAAAAAGTTTAGCTTTAATAATGGACGACCCCGATGCTCCTGCTGGAACATGGGTACATTGGATTGTTTGGAATATTCCTCCAGCTACTAAAAAAATAGCAAAAGGCACAGAACCGCAAGGTATACAAGGAACAACAAGTTTTGGAAAATCCGGTTACGGAGGCCCTTGCCCACCTTTTGGCACCCATAGATATTTTTTCAAACTTTACGCTTTGGATACTACCTTAAATCTCAAAGAAGGCTCAAATAAGGAAGATTTAGAAGCTGCGATAGGAGGCCATATAATAGAAAAAGCAGAGCTGATGGGAACTTATAAGAGGCAATAAAATGACTAACGAAGAAAAAAATGACAATAAGTATATATTGCGGCATGACAGACCTAACTGCATTGGGTGTGGTGCCTGTGAGGCAGTTGCTCCTGATTTTTGGGAGATGGAAGAAGATGGCAAATCTAATATTAAAGGGAGTAAAAACATTGACAATGGATGGCAGGAGCTTGAGATTAAGGAAAAGGACTTTGCAGTAAACAAAGATGCAGCAGATTCTTGCCCTGTAAATGTCATTCATATAATCAAGAAAGACACTAAGGAGAAGATTATTTAGTTGTTTATTTCTTATTATAAAAACCTTAATAAATCAATATAGGTTAATCTATATTATGAATGCAAAAAAAATATGTCTTAAGTGCAAATCATCCAATATTAAATTAATTAGTTATATGGGTGTTAAAGGTATTGTATGCAATAATTGCGGTTTTGATGAGAGCAAGCAATATGATGTTTATCCTGAAGGAAAGACTTCTCAGAAAGAAAAAGGAAGGTATACCCCATACAAGGCCGGGGGTTTTAAAAGGACAAAATGAATATTATAGTCGCAAAGCATGCAGGATTCTGTTCCGGAGTTAAGAGAGCAATAGAAACAACAGAAGAAACTGCATTGAATGATAAGGCGTATGTTTATGGGCAGTTGGTGCACAATGAAAGGGTTATTGAAGATCTAGAGAAAAAAGGGATAAAATTTGTGGAGGATATTGACGATATTCCGGAAAATGCTGTTACTGTGTTAAGGGCTCATGGAGAACCAGGAATTACCTACCAAAAATTAAAGCAGAAAAATATTTCAGGAGAAAAACTTAAAGATGCAACATGCCCTTTAGTAAAGTTGGTCCATAGTGCTGCAATCAAATTGAAAAACAACGGCTATGAGGTTGTTATATTCGGCAAAAAGAACCATCCAGAGTCAATTGGAACAAGTTGTTACATTAGAGGTAAGGACACATTTATTGCTGAGAATCCGGATGATGCTTCAGATGTTATAGATTATATAAATAAAAATAATTTTGGAAAGGTTGCAATTATTTCCCAGACAACAATGTCGGTTAAGGGTTATAATAAATTAGTACAAAACATTAATAAAAGTTTTAATAATAAATTTGAGCAATTGTCCCTTAATCTAAAAGATTTATCAAAGCCTTTTGTTTTTGTGGATACAATATGCAACCCTACAAAGCAACGTCAAGCAGATACAGAAGAAATTGCAAAAAAGGCAGATGTAATGATTGTTATTGGAGGAAAAAACTCAAGCAATTCCAAAGAGTTGGTTGTGAAATGCAAAGAATTGAATGTAGAGACTTACTTCATACAATCTGCAGAGGAACTAAAAAAAGAGTGGTTTACGGATAAAGAACATATTGGCGTGACTGCTGGAGCTTCTACACCGGATATTACTATTAATGAAGTTGTTGGGAAGATAAAAAATATAGCAATTTAATTCTTACTTCGTAAAAAACCCAGCCCTTTCAGGGTTAAATTTCCATTCAGAAGCAAGTTTTCCTGTTTTCTTATAGTGCTTTGTCAGCGCTTTTATCTGTGATTCTGTCAAAATAAGGCCTCGTTTTGCTGTCTCATCTGTATGATTTGTTTCCAAATGCTTTCTTATTGCAACAGACCTTCTTATTAAAGCTAATAAATCATCAGGGATTTCCGGAGCTAATTTCTTTTCTTTTAAGATAGAGGAAATCTTTTTCTTGCACAAAAGCCTTACATCAGGAATCCCATATGTATCCCTTAATACAACCCCTATTTCAGAAGAATTTTTGCCTTCTTTTGATAATTTGGTTATTAAAAGCTCAACTTCATTTGGCTTATACCTTAACCATACGGGCAATGTTTTCTTAAGAGGCTTTTTAGAGCCGCTTTTACCATGCTTTCTTGAATATTTCCTAGCCATTTTTTATCAAACAATCTGGTTATTACGGAAACAAATAGAAATAATTTGTCTCCAGTATAAGCAAGCGTTAACCGGCTTATCTCTTGATTATGATTATATTTGGGGAATATTATTTAGTTTATAAATTTATTGAAAGTAGCCCCACCAGGATTCGAACCTGGGTCTTCGGCTGTTTTCGCTTAAAACTCCAAAAGCCGAAATGATTGACCACTACACTATGGGGCTGTAAGCTAAAAGACATCAGAACGAATTTATAAAATTATCTATGATATTCCAATTTAAGTATGAGTTGTTAAATGACCTATATCAGAGCTCTATAAACTCGCGGAAGGGCATTTATTTGTTTGAGGGCTTCTGGTCCAACATGTTGGTGCAAGAGGTATACTGTTGTTGCAGTACCATCCTTTCCAAGTTGCCTTGAAGGATTTTCCCTTATATTTATATTGTGCTTTCTTAATATATCACTTATGTCAGCGAAAATTCCTGATTGGTCTAAATGATGTATAAACATTGGAAAAACTGGTCTTTCTTCTGCTGCAACACTCTCTCCCACATTTACAGCATTTGTAAAGTCTCCTCTCAACAGGTAACCAATAACAACCTCTGCTATCTCTATTGATGTTTTTCTCTGGGCTTCATTTGTTGATGCCCCTAAATGGGGAGTTAGAACAACATTATCCAATTCTTTTAACCTGTTATTAAATTCACCACCTTCTTTAAATTCAGATTCATTTGAGTAAACATCCAAACCTGCACCTGCTATTGTTCCATTTTTCAGCACTTTGTACAGGGCTTCTTCATCAATATTTCCTCCTCTTGAAGTGTTAATGATATAAGCAGTGCGTTTCATATGTGAAAGTTCTGATTCTCCAATTATTGCAACTTTGCCCCCAATATGAACGCTTACATAGTCTGATATTTCAAGAACTTCTTCTTTTGACATGTATTTTATTCTTGAGTTGGGAAAATAATTTTTTACTTTTTCAGGTGATTCATCATAACCAACCACGTTTACATCCAGTCCTCTAACTAATTCACTCAACCTTTGCCCTACTCTGCCACAACCAATAACACCCAGTGTTGTTTCTGGAGTCAGTTCCACACCCTTGAAAGGTTTTTTTTGCCAAATGCCATTTTTTAATGCATAATGGGACTGGGGGATATTTCTTGAAACAGCTCCTATTAGAAAAAGTGTGTGTTGAGCAGCCGAGTTGGTATTTCCATAAGGCGCAAATTTTACAATAACTCCATTTTCAGTAGATGTACCGGCATCTATGTTATCGACTCCGACACCTGCCCTTCCAACAATTTTCAAATTACCTATTGCACCAGCTTCAATAACCTCTTGTGGGACGTCTGTAGCACTCCTAACAACTAGCCCATCATAATTTCCAATGACTTCGACCAAAGTCTGCTGGTCTTTTTTTTCGGTATTTGTTTCTATTCCTACTTTGTGAAATAATTCAAGTCCTTCTTCATCTAGTCCATCGTTTAATAGTACTTTCGTATTAACCACCCATTATTTTGTTCATAGATTGGACCAACTTTAAATTCACTTATCATTAAAATCTTCCATGCTGTCATCTAAATTAATACTTAGAATTTGAAAATTTTTATTGGCTGCTGCATCCTTAGTTTTTTTTGGTTCCATAAAATACATTACCTAACAATTCAATAGATCTTATTTATACTCTTTGACATATATGCTAAAATTTTTAAATTTTTGACATATTTTAGCAAAATATTTAAATT
>JASMFO010000035.1 GCA_030751755.1 Candidatus Woesearchaeota archaeon | reverse complement strand
CAACACCATTGCCAATAATGTTTATTTTTCCATTATGCAGTATACCAGAGGGAATTAAATGCAAAATTGTTGTTTTATCATTAACTTTAATTGTATGCCCGGCATTATTGCCTCCGTTGAAACGTGCAATAACATCCGCTTTTTCAGCTAAAAAATCTATAATCTTGCCTTTACCCTCATCACCGAACTGGGTACCTATTACTGTAATGTTTTTTGGCATAAGAAAAGCAGAATAGAAGTGGGTATTTAAAGATTTTGGAAACCAAAGGTTTCCAATATCCCGGAAAAAACCGTGAATTGTGAGCGAGTTCACAACGAGTTCACTCACATTCCAGGGTTTTTCCTCTGGATTTCGTACTTAATCATTTATTTAATATTTAATAAAAACATTTATATAAAGATTACATTCCTCAAATAATTATTAGAAATATTAAAATGGAACAAAAACAACAAAAAATTTCAAAAGACGCAACAATTGGAGAAATTGTGGAAAAATATCCTCAGGTAGTTGAGACCTTGATGGGTTTGGGCCTTCATTGTGTTGGGTGTCATGCAGCTGGTTCTGAGAGTCTGGAAGATGGTTTTAAAGCCCATGGGATGGATGACAAGCAGATTGAGGAAGCGATGAAGAAACTGAATGAAGTAATTGAAAAGAATATTTAACTTTATTTAATTATTATTTCCAGCGTCATTCTTATGGCTAAAAACTTTAGTCAAATCAATCTTTTCCTCTTCCTTGAACCTGTCTTCCTGTGGCTGATTTTTATTTTCTTTCTTGGCTTCCTCTACCTGAGCAATATCTTCCTTTACTTTTTCTATCTCTTCTTTCACCTGCTCTATTTTTTCAGGATTTTTTTCAGCTTCTTTAATGTCTTCTTTTATATCTTCAATTTTTTCCTGCACATCATCCAGTTGTTCCTGTGTTTCAACTTGTTCCGGTGGAACATTCGCTTCTTTCATCAATTCCTTTAAAGGTTTATTATCATCTTTTATGTCTACGCCCGGATTTGATGCGGGTTTATTTTCTAGTTCCGGAGTTGATTGTTCGATTTGGTTTTGAGAAGTATCAGTTTTTTGGCTTTTTACATTCAAAATGCTCTTTGCTTTATCTATTGCCTCATATTCGGAAGCAGCAAGACCGTTTTTCTTCAATGTTTCTGCAAGCTGTTTTACTTTTTCATCCATTTTGTTTTATACATTGTCGGGGGTTTTATTTAAACTTTCCTCTCCCAAACAACAACATTATCTTTTGTTACTTTTTTTATTCTATGCAAAGGGACATTTGATTCATCTTCATTATCTACTACCATAAAACTTCCTTCTATTTTTTTGATTTTATTGTAAGAGATTTCTATTAATTTCTTTAAAATTCTGTCAAAATAGAAAATTGAATATTGCTCTGGGTTTTCTTTTTTGTCCCACTTTATTTTGTTTAAGAGCTCTTTAATTGGATGCATGAAAGAAAAAAGGGCTATTTGCTATAAATATTTTATTAATCTCAATTGTTAAGGCTTTAAAGAAGTTCTATCTCTTTTCTGATGTTTTGTCTTCGATTATTTCGTCAAATTCAGCTTCATAAGACATATTCAACCACCAATAATACAAATTAGGTTGTAGCACCAATATAAGAATATACTCTCCAAAAAATGGAATGTTTTAGCAAAAAAGGGTAATATTTATAAATAAAGTGGAATAGATATTCCATTATGGATGAAAAAGATGAAAGAATACTGGATATTTTGAAAGAAAACAGTAAATTATCCACTCAGCAGATTTCAAAGAAAACCTCTATACCAATAACAACTGTCCATCATAGGACTAAAAAACTTGAGAAAGAAGGGATAATAAAAAAATATACCGTTGTTTTGGATTCTAAAAAGATTGGCAAACCTCTTTCTGCTTATATTCTAATTAGGGTAGATTATAAGCTATTAAAACAAATTAAAAAAACACATCAGGATCTAGTAGTTAAATTAGCATCCCATCCGGAAGTATCAGAAGCAGCGACAATTACTGGTGCAACAGACATAATAGTCAAGGTCAGGGTAAAAGATATGGATGAATTAAACAATGTTACAGAAAAATATGTAAGGAATTTAGAAGGTGTAGATAGAACGCAGACATTGGTTGTTTTGAGTGAGGCCTAATCCAAAAACTCGTCTTTCATTAACCTTTCATTAATTTCTCCCCTTAAGTTTTTAGTCAGTAATTCTTTTACTTCGTCTTTCTTGTAGTTTCCTAGTAACCATGCTAGTTTAATGAATGCCGTTTCTGGGAGCATGTCTTTTCCAAATATTGCTCCAATGTTTCCTAATCTTCTGCAATTAACATAAATATCCCCATGCACTGCTCCAAAAATACATTGAGAGGTTAAAACTACTACGCCACCAGAATTAATAAACTTCTTTAAAGCATTATAATTGGGAATATTTTCTTTAATGTTTGTAGGTGCCTGGCCTAACCCAGTTGCCTCCAACACAAGACCCTTATATTTTTTCTTTGTTAACGTTTCTATCAAGTCTGGAAACATGTTAGGGTATGTTTTTATTATTGCAACTTTATCTTCGAATTTATCTTTTACAACTAATTTTTCATCATTTTTTTTTGTATAATCTTTTAAAAATTCAATTTTTCTTGTGTCATAATCTATTCTTGCGATGATTATGTCATTTACTGGCTTGAATGCGTCTCTCCTTGATGTATGCAGTTTTTTTGTTTTAGTCGCTGGCAATATAGCACAGTTGTTGTCACTTGTATTTTCATGCATACAAACAGCCACTCCAGCAAAATTTGTTTTCGCTATAAACTCAGTAGCACAGATTAAGTTAGATGCAGCATCTGTACTGCCCCTATCTGAAGACCTTTGAGAGCCAACTAAAATAACAGGTATTGGCAAATTTTCAAATATAAAACTTAAAGCGGCTGAAGTTACGGCCAAAGTATCCGTACCATGGCCTATTATTATTCCATCTACATTATTTCTCACTTCTTTAACTATTGCATCGGCTATTTTTTTGTAATGGGAAAATCTCATGTCTTCTGACATCATAGTACTTATGAGAGAAGTTTTTACATTTGCAATATCTTTGACTTCTGGAAACATTGAAAGAAAATCTTCATCAGAGAAAGATGCAACTACACCACCCGTCTTGTAATCAACCTTACTAGCAATAGTTCCACCAGTATGCAAAATAGCAATAGTAGGTTTTTTGCTATCTTTTTTTGGTTTTTTTTCGGAATGAGTTTCTTTTTCCTTGTATTTTTCTATTAGTTTTATTTCCTTTACTTTCTTTTTGTCTATTCCAACATTATAGCCATTATCTAATTTTATTACAACAGAATCAGTTTCCTGATTAGGCATTAGAATTCCTTCTTTTATTTCGTCAGAAGTTACAACTTTAACCCTATCCCCAGGTTTTGCTGTCATAGATGAAAAAGAAATTAGTGCTTATTTAAATATTGCGGTAAACTTCAACCCATATAAACAGGCTTTTCCTTCTGCATTTGTTTTGCTCTTGCTGCAGTTAGGGTATTTCTTATTTCTTCATAGGACTTCTGTATTTCCTTATCAATTGATGCTGGCACTTTTTCCAAAGCCTTCTCAAAATGTTTTAGAGTAATTTCCTTTGAATCTATATTTTCCCTTAAAGCAAATATTGCGGCTTCCCTGCAGACACATTCTATGTCTGAGCCTGCATAGCCTTCTGTTTTTTCAGCAAGATTTAATAAAAATGCCTCTCTTTTTGAATCCGCTTTTATTGCTTCTTTTGGCTTTTTTTTCAATTCTTCTTCTTGGATTGCTTCATCCCCAGCCATTTTACTTTCAACATTGTTTTGTTTTTTTGTTTTTTCATTTTTATTCAAAGTATTCCCTCCATCTTTCAAAGGCATTCCGGCTGTATGAACTTTGAATACTTCCAGCCTTGTTTTTTCATCAGGGACTGATGTTAAAATCATCCTGTCAAATCTTCCTGGACGCAATAAAGCTGTATCTACAATATCCGGACGATTAGTTGCTGCTATAATCACAACATCA
>JASMFO010000034.1 GCA_030751755.1 Candidatus Woesearchaeota archaeon | reverse complement strand
TTATTGGTGCGGATGGTCCTTCTTCTGCTGTTGCAAAAGCTGCTGGTTTAAATGCAACTACAAATTTTTACATTGGGATGCAGGCAAAAGTAAAATTAAAAACTAATCTTGATGCTTTTGAAACTCATTTTGGAAATAATTTTCCGAACTTTTTTGGATGGGTTGTTCCAGAATCAGAAAATACTGTGAGGTTAGGACTAGGAGCTTTTAAGAATGCAAAAGATTATTTCTACAAATTTTTGAAGAATAGGACTGGAAAAAAAGAGATATTATCCTGGCAATCTGGCATTATCCCGGTTTACAATCCAAAACAGATACTACAAAAAGGAAATATTTACCTTATCGGGGATGCGGCTTCGCAAGTAAAAGCCACGACTGGTGGAGGCATTATACCTTCATTAAAAGCAGCACATAATTTATGTGACTGTATTACCAATAAAAAAAATTATAATAAAGAATTTAAAAGACAATCTGGAAGAGAATTATTATTGCACTTGAAAATAAGGAATATTTTAAGTAAATTCTCAGACAAAGATTATGATTATTTGCTTAAATTAATGAACCAGGAAAAGGTAAAAAAAGTCCTGAAAAAATATGACAGGGACATGCCAATATCCTTGGTTTTTAATTTGTTGTTGAAAGAGCCTAGGTTTTTATTGTTCTCTAAGTTTGCTCTTTAATCAAAGCAAAAGTTTTTAAAAAATATACTATTCCAGATTATTAATAAGCGTGATTCCATGGAAGAAGAAAAAGATGATGAGATTTCTCTTGACTTTGGAAAAATAAAGAATTTTTTCAAAAGGAAGGAAAATGAAGAAAATGCTAGGAAATCAGAGATTTCCGGCACCAACTCTGTTGGAAATCCCGGAGTACATGCAGGAATGGGGGATAAAGGTACAGAAATAAAACAAGAATCAAATCAGCATATAGGGGCAAAACAAGAAGGGCAAACAAAAGATGATGATAAAATTACAATAGATGCTCAGAAATCAAAGAGTTCTGGCATCCCAGAAAATTCTGATGAGGAATTTTCGTTGGATTTCGGCTGGGTAAAAAATATATTTAAGGGAAAAGATCCTGCAACTGAAGAAAAAGAGGAAAAAGCAGAAACAAAGGATGATGACGAAATTTCCATAGACTTTTCAAAAATAAAGAATCTAAAAAATATTTTCAAAAAAGATAAAGATATAGAATTTGGAAATACTGAAGATGAAAATATCTCTCTTGATTTCAAAAAAGTTTTAGGTTTTTTTGTGGAGCATAGAGTCCTGATATTTTTATTGATACCTATTTTTCTGTCTATTTTTTTGAGGGTGCAACCAGCATATCTGCCAATAACAGATGAATGGGCTATAAATTCAGTAATCAACAATTTAAAGTCTCAAGTATCATCCCAGATAAACCAGCAATACCCCAATCTTCCTGACCAAAATAAGAATGCATTAGTGGAAAATGAACTGCAGAAAGTGCTTAGGGAGCAAAAATCGCAGATTGACCAGCAGATTACAGCTACATCAAATTTCTTTAAATCAAGATTACAAGACGATACCGGCCAGACTTATCTGCTTGCAATAGATCCTTATTTCTGGATGAGGCATGCACAGAATGTAATAAAAAAGGGTAATCCTGGAGATGAAATTAGAGATGGGCAACAATGGGATAACCACATGTATGCTCCAAATGGTAGAGGCCTTGCTCCCGATATGTTCCACGCCTACTTTGAAGCTTTTTTGTTCAAATTCTTAAGTTTTTTTAATAAGAATCTTAATCTAATGGCAGCTGTATTTTTTGTTCCTGTCTTAATTTCTGCTTTAGCTGTAATACCTACATTTTTTATAACCAGGAAACTTGTTGGCAATCTTGGAGGTGTTATAGCAGCAACTGTTATTGCAATACACCCTTCATTCTTAACCAGAACTGTAGGAGGCTTTGCTGATACTGATGCTTATAATGTAACATTTCCTCTTTTCATCGCCTGGCTTTTCCTTGAAGCCTTAGAATCAAAAAGTACAAAAAATAGCGTAATTTTAAGCACCATAAACGGTTTATTGGTTGGCTTATATGCATTTACATGGGGTGGCTGGTGGTATATTTTTGACTTTATTCTGATTTCCATAGTCTTGTACATAGCATACTATACATTTATCCATAAAAAAGAATTAATCGGGAATTTTACCGGATTTATAAAACAAAAGGAGGTAAAAAATTCTCTTATATTTTTGGCAATATTTTTCATAGTGTCTGCATTAAGTACAAGCGCCTTTGTAAGTTTAGATCATTTTACAAGGTTTGCGAAGAACCCTGCTGGCTTTGCAAGGCTTAAAGAAGTGGGCATAACAACAATATGGCCAAATGTTTTTACAACAGTCGCTGAACAGAATCCTGCTTCCCTAGATAATGTAATAAAGCAAGTTGGTTTAGGAGGAACCCAAATAATTGGTACCAATTTTCCAATATTTTTCTTAATTTCCTTAATGGGTATTACCTTAACATTAACAACAAAAGGCCATAAAAAGATATGGTTTGTAATTGGTGCCTTAACATGGTATATTATAATATTTTTAATGGATGTACAAAACTTAAATACATTTTTAGTTTTGATAAGCATACCTATTATAATAAGGATTATTATAGCTTTATGGGAATCTGATGTTAACATAGATATAAAATATGCAATTTTCCTTATTTTATGGTTTATTGCTACAACGTATGCAAGCACGAAAGGTGTACGCTTTACACTGCTTTTAGTGCCTGCATTTGCAATAGGATTTGGCATTGCTTTAGGGGAGCTATATAGATATGCAAATGTCTGGATTGCAAAAGGTCTGCATGTAAATAAATTTGTATCAAAGATGACTGTTATGATTGTAATTCTTTTATTGCTAGTACCTACATATTCTTCAGCAAAAAGAACAGCTGAACAGGAAATACCCAGTTTTAACGATGCCTGGGCTATTTCGCTGGAAAAAATAAAGTCAGAGTCAGAACCAAATGCTATAATAAATTCATGGTGGGATTTTGGCCACTGG
>JASMFO010000033.1 GCA_030751755.1 Candidatus Woesearchaeota archaeon | reverse complement strand
CGAAAACATCAATCCAAAAGTTTTAGAAAAAATACTTTTGCATACTTTTGCATTTTTTGCAATCAAAGTTTTTTTTGTTGTGTTTTTTAAGTACATTTACATTTAGCAGGCAATAATCCTTCAGGGCTTACTTAGAACACCGAAATATACCAATGCAGCGATAGCCGCTAGAACAACCAGGATAGCCCAGCCATAAGTCATTAAGAATTCCATGGTTGCTTGAGATTTCTTGCTTTTAGTTATTATAAGTTTCATTATATTACACTTCTTTTTATAGGGCATATGAAATAACCCCTATTTAAACTTTACTTTACCTAGCCTGCATAGTAACTACTATTTAAATATTAAGTGTTTGTATACTAATATACTATTGTATTAAAATTCCATTTTCATTGTATTTTTTTGCCCCATTATAAATAAATTGCAAGGCAATTATTGTATTCCCAGTTCTTGGAATTCCGGTAAGTAAAATTGAAGAATTCTTTCTTAACTCCCTTTAAGAACCTGGTCTAAACCACTTATACCAGTCTTAACCTTTTCTATCATTAAATCACCCTTTTTTTATAGTTATAAAACTGATCATATCAAAAACTTAGGTTTACTAAACTTCTACGCTTTAATAATAAAAATATTTATAAATAATCGAATTTACATAATCCATATGCAAGATAATAATGAGAATGAAATAACTGCATGACTTGTTCTTGTTTTTATTAGTTATAACTCTAAAACATAGTGGTTAAAATGCAAATAACTGAAAAACAAAAGTATCAATTGAAGAAGTTCATAAAAAAACTGGAGAAGCATAAAGGCAGGCATACAGAGCTTGTATCAGTCTATATTCCAAAAGATTATGACATTATTAAGATCATTAATCATCTGGACCAAGAAAAGGGTACTGCTACTAATATAAAATCTACTGCGACAAGGAAGAATGTCATAGATTCCCTGGAAAAGATGACTCAGCATCTGCGCTTATATAAGAGAACCCCAGAAAATGGATTAGCAGTTTTTTCAGGAAATGTTGCAAAAAGGGAAGGCCAACAGGATTTTGAGGTGTGGAGCATTGAACCTCCGCTGCCTTTAAAAACAAGAATTTATAGATGCGATAAAGAGTTTGTTCTCGATTTATTAAGAGATATGCTTGAGATTAAAGAAGTTTATGGTCTTGTTATTGTTGATAGGAGGGATGCAAATGTAGCCTATCTTAAAGGCAAAACAATAATACCTATGGTAAAGACACACTCCGAGGTTCCTGGAAAGACAAAAGCTGGTGGCCAATCCGCAGCCAGATTTGAACGATTAAGAGAGGGTGCGAAAAAAGACCATTTTAAGAAAGTGGCTGAATACATGAAAAGTCAATTTTTGGGCAACAAAAATTTGAAAGGTATAATTGTCGGAGGTCCAGGACCAACCAAATATGATTTTATAGATTCTGGATACATAACGACAGAGGTAAAAAATAAAATTATAGCAATTAAGGATTTGAGCTATACTGGAGATTTTGGTTTGCAAGAGCTTGTAGAAAAAAGCCAGGATGTGCTTGCAAAAGAGGAAATTATTGCAGAGAAAAAAATTGTAGAAAAATTTCTTGAATTATTGTCAACCAAACCAGGCATGGCCTCTTATGGCATTGATGAGGTAATGAAGAATTTAAAGTTAGGGGCGGTTAATACATTGTTGCTATCAGAAAAACTAGATGACAAAAAGATGGAAGAATTTGAGAATGAAGCAAAGCTTGTAGGGACAAGTGTCAAAATAATTTCTACTGAAACAAGGGAAGGAGTGCAGTTAAAGGATATAGGAAAGGTTGCTGCTATTTTGAGGTATGAGGTCAATGATTCTTAGGCACAATGATTAAAATCAATAATAATTTATAATAATAAAAGATAAAATAATTTAAAAACAAAATTATTGAAAATGAAATTAACTGAAGAGGCATTTACAACTTTATTTTCAGAAAAAGACTTAGAAAATTATCAATTAAAAATAAAATACACGGATAAATTCAAGCCCTATAATGCTAATGTTAGATACACTAAAAATTCTTTTCAGTTTAATTTAAGCAAAAAATGGAGAACTGTAAGCAAAGAAATACAGATTGGACTTATACAAGGGTTAATGCTTAAGGTTTTCAAGGAAAACAAGAAAACAATAAACATTGATTTATATAACAATTTCATGAAACATCTTCATATAAGCATTCCAAAAATAAGCAATGATGCAGTGCTGGAAGAATCTTTCAATAAAATTAATGAAAAATATTTTTATGGTTTGATAGAGAAACCAAATTTAACCCGACATAATTCTATAAGACGGTTAGGGTCGTATGAGTATGGGACTGATACTATATCAATAAGCCAGGTTCTTGATAACGATAAAGAGTTGTTGGATTATGTTATGTATCATGAAGTATTGCATAAAAAACATAAATTCCATGACAGGAATGGAAGAACCTTTCACCATACAAAAGAGTTTAAGCAAATGGAAAGGAAGTTTGAGAATAGCG
>JASMFO010000032.1 GCA_030751755.1 Candidatus Woesearchaeota archaeon | reverse complement strand
GTAATAAGCAATGGCAAAATTTATGTACGAAAATTTGTTGCGATTGCTATATCCAGAATTAAAACTGTTGTTCAAATCCATACACCTTTGGATGGAATAGCTCTGGAGTTGGCATCCACGTCTTTAGATTCAGATAAGCTTTTACTTTACTTTGTAGCCTATAAACATCCCTCCATAAGTCTTTTTCCCTCTTTTCAATATGTCCATGTATCATTCTTTCTTCGTATATTGTCTTAAAATTTTTCAAGAGCCAGTGATTTTTCCAATTATTGCCAACGTCAGATATTATACGGCCCTTAAAAAACATCTCTAGTTCTCCGAACTGGGTCTTCATTTTTTTCCCTTGATGCACAATTTCCCTTTCTTGCAGGGTAACAACATGCCAATCCAAATCCAATGTATTCCGGAAATAGGTGCTTTTTCTTCCTTCATGATGCTTTTGTGCTCTCCACCAAATCCACAACTCTTTTCCACCATGATGAATGCCGCTCTGGTAAACATTTTCAGAATATAATGTCTCTATATCTGAATGTGCTGAAACATCTGCCTCTTGGTTTTCAAAGCCAAGCCAGCCTTCTTCCAGCAGCAACTCATGCATCATTACATATAAGTTCCTTAAAGAAAAGACATCTTTGTATTTCACACTAAATACTGGAATTTCTCTAATAGGATCCCCTATTAAATCTCTTTCCCCTACAACTTTATCTTCCATATTCTAAAATTTGATTACCCAATTTAAAAATTTTTCGGTAGAGTATACTGGTATAGTGATTTATATATTTAATAAAACCATATCCAATTTAAAAAACAAAATTAATTAAAACAAAATATATTAGCAAAGATAAAATGCTTATTGGGTGCGTGGGCAAGGCAAATGTTGGGAAATCAACTTTCTTTAAGGCAGCTACTTTAGCAGAGGTTGAAATTGCAAATTACCCTTTTACAACCATAAAACCCAACCACGGAACAGGTTTTGTAAAGGTTGATTGCGTTGACCGCGAATTTAAAGTTAAATGCAATCCTAGGTTTGGCTACTGCTTAAATGGAAAAAGATTTGTTCCTGTTGAACTAATGGATGTAGCAGGTTTAGTGCCGGATGCGCATAAGGGTGTAGGACTAGGCAATCAGTTTCTTGATGATCTAAACCAGGCTGATATTCTTATACATATTATTGATGTTTCCGGATCAACAAATGAAAAAGGAGAATCAGTCCAGGCATTGAGTTATGATCCGGCTAATGATATAAAATTTCTTGAGCATGAGCTTGATATGTGGTATCTGAGATTAATAGAAAAGGGATGGGAAAAATTTGCAAGGGCTGTAAACCAGGAAAAGCCAGAGCTGCATAAAGCGGTTGCTAAGCAACTGAGTTCATTAAGAGTAAGCGAGGAGCTTATGAATGAAGTAATAAAAAGGTTAGGTCTTGGTTCTGATATAACTAACTGGGACAAAAATACCCTTCTTAAAATTGCAATAGAATTAAGAAAAGAAACAAAGCCCATGATAATTGCGTGCAATAAAATTGATGTCCCAGGAGCAGAAAAAAATTTTGATAAGCTAAAAAAAGAATTCAATGACTATATCCTTGTACCCTGCAGCGCCGAGTCAGAGCTTGCTCTAAGAGAAGCTGCAAAACACGGTTTGATTGATTATATACCTGGAGAAAATGATTTTAAAATAAAGAATGAGCAATTAAATGAGAAGCAAAAAAATGCTCTGGATTTTATAAAAAACAGCATTTTTAAAAAATATGAAACCACAGGAGTCCAGGAAGTTATTGATAAAGCGGTTTTTGATTTGCTGAAGTATATTGCTATATTCCCTGGAGGAATAAACAAATTGCAGGACCAGCACGGCAATGTGCTTCCAGACTGCTTCTTAATGCCTGAAAATTCAACTGCACTTGACTTTGCATTTAAGCTTCATACAGACATAGGAAATAATTTTGTCAAGGCAATTGATGTCCGCAACAAAAAGCCTGTTGGGAAAGACTATCTGCTGAAAAACAGGGATGTAATAGAAATAGCAACGAGCAAATAATTACTTATTTCTGAATTTTTCAAAGCTCTGCACCAAATCAATCATGTATTTGCCATCTTCAACCTTAAATATTAATGGCTCTCCTTTGAATAGATGCACCAAGTCGAGTTCATATTTACCTGGCCTTAAGACTCTGATAGCTTCCAAATCAAGAATTACTGGCTGGTCGCGGTCTATTTCGCTGCCGACCAAATCAAAGATGTCCCGCTCAATCTGTTCCTTGTCTTTTTTAGTTAAATTGGCATCTCCTGCTATATTCTTCATGTCTTCCAGCTTTTCCTGTTTAATGAAGAAAAACAATCTTCCGCCACAGGTGCATCCTTTTAGTAATTCTTTTGCCCCATTTTCATAGAAGGTATTGCATCTTACGCATTGGTGTGGCATAATATTTTCCTCTCGCTTCGCTCAATTCTTTATTTTTTCTTTCTTTTTTTAGCTTCCTTTGTATAGAGTTCAATCTTGTTTGGGTCTTTCTTTATTTCAGTTACAATGCTTGCAGGGCCTATTATTGTAAGGCCTTGCCTGTCCCCTAAAAGAAATCCAAAAAAATTGTTTCTTACCTTCTTAATACCGCTTGTATCCTTATCTTCAGGATTTATTACTGCTAATTCTATACCTTTAAACTTGTTTCCAAACTCTTCCATTGCTATAGAGATCAAATCAGCTTCTTCCTCTTTCTTTAATTTACCTTGCAATAAAACAATCTTATTCTCCTTAACAATGTCAATCAGTTTTTTTACCCTTCTTGCGCTACCTAAATCTTCAATTTCCTGGTACGGAACGAATTGTAATGTTACCATTTTTTCCTCTTTTTTAGATTTTATCCTGCTATTGCAAACAAACCCTCATAAAATTGATCTATATTATTACCATATTTTGCTGAAATTCCTATTACATTATACTGCGGATATGCTGCCTGCACTTTTTTTATATCCGCCTTTTTCAAATCAGATTTGTTAGCGACAATCAAAACCGGAATATTTCTCGCTTGTAAATTTCCTACTATTGTGATATTAACCTGGGTATATGGGTCTTTTGTTGCATCCAAGACAATTATTACTACCTCCATGTCATCCAGCCATTTAATGGAGTCTATGACGCCTTTGGTTGCTTCTTTTGCGCGCTGCTTAGCCTGTTTTTCCTTCATTCCAGCTTTGATAAACTCCTCATAATCTATTTTTGTAGCTATTCCTGGAGTATCTACTAAATTAAAGCTAAGCTCCTTGCCTTTCGACTTAATGCTTATCTGCTCTTTAATCTGAATTTCCCTGGTTTCATGAGCAACATTAGAAACA
>JASMFO010000031.1 GCA_030751755.1 Candidatus Woesearchaeota archaeon | reverse complement strand
CTCCTTACCCCTAGACATAGCCTTCCGTAAAGTGCCAATGTCTTCTTTAATTTCTTCAATGTCTTCTTTAATTTCTTCAACATCTTCTCCAGTTTCTTCTATTTCCTCGCCAGTTTCATTCAAGTCTTTATTTAATTCTTGGATATCATCGAGAATTCTTTGAACATCCTTTCTCAGTTTTTCTTTGCTCTTTTCTTCTGGCATTTTTATTTTTTAATCATTGTCCCTTCTTCTGTATCCCCTAGTATGTATCCTTTATTATTAATTTCATTCCTTATTTTATCTGCTTTTTTATAGTCTTTTTCTTTTCTTGCTTTATTTCTTTCCTCAACCAGTTTTTTTATCTCAGCAGGAATTTTTTCCTTTTTTACATCTAATACTCCCAAAACATTATCAAACTCAAGCATTAGATTATAAACATTACCTGCATCTCCTTTTCCAATCTTGGCATTCATAATTAAGGTATTTATTTTCTTTACGAAATCAAAAATAACAGCCAAGGCATTTGAAATCTGCAAATCATCGTCCATCTCTTTCTCAAAATCTTTTTTTGTTTCTAGAATTAATTTTTTAATTTTAGGATTATTTTTCTTAATTTTCATTGTTTTTAATTTAATCATAAAATCATTTAACCTATCAATGGAATTTTTTGCTGCTTTAATTCCTCCTTCTGTAAAATTCAATTGTTGCCTATAATGTGAAGATAACAATAAATATCTTATAGACCTTGAGTCATAGCCTTTATCCAGTAAATCCCTCAATGTATAGAAATTTCCTAATGATTTGCTCATCTTTTGCCCATCAACAAGCAGATGCTCATTATGGAACCAATAGTTTACGAATTTCTTTCTTGTAGAGCCCTCTGACTGAGCAATCTCATTTTCATGATGTGGAAATATTAAATCAATGCCTCCTGCATGTATATCAAAGCTCTTTCCTAAAAATTTCATGGACATAGCAGAGCATTCAATATGCCATCCTGGCCTGCCTTTTCCAATTTCAGTTTCCCAAAAAACATCATAATCATTTTTATCCCAAAACTTCCACAAGGCAAAATCATGCGCTTCATCCTTCTCATATTGGTCTTTCCTAACCCTTTCACCAATTTCAAGATTTTTTAATTCAACTCCAGACAATTTCCCATAATCCTTAAACCGGGATATGTCAAAATAGATTCCATCTTTAGCCTTATATGCAATCTTTTTCTTCAATAAATTTCCAATTATATCCACCATCTCCTTTATATGATCTGTTGCTCTTGGGAATATATTTGCTTTGTCAATATTTAACTTCTCTAGATCTTCAAAAAAGGCATTTTCAAATTTTTTTGTATATTTTTTCAAAGAAATGTGTTCTTTTATTGCGCCTTTTATAGTCTTATCCTCGACATCAGTAATATTCATTGCATGCTTTACCCTATAGCCCTTATACCTTAAATATCTCTTAAGAATATCACTGCACATATAAGCCCTAAAATTACCTATATGCGCATAATCATAAACAGTAGGCCCACAAGTATACATACTAACTTGCTTATTCTTTATTGGCTTGAATAGTTCTTTTTTCCTTGTTAAGGTATTGTATAACTTTAGTGTCATTTTAAAAAAAGCGAGGAGCCGGACTTTCGAGCCATATCCATCTGGGATAACAGCATTCGAACCGGCGAATAGAGGCTTTGCAGGCCCCCGCCTTAACCGCTTGGCTTTGAGGTATTAGATACCCTCGCATAGCGGACTATGCCCCTCGCATTGCAATTTTAATAACACAATATCTTTTATAAAGATTACTGAATTAAATCAACAAATCATGTAGAAACATTTAAAAACCATCCACCGTTCTTAAATTTCATGGCAAGAATAAGAAAATTTGTATCTTACAGGAGAATTGAAAGACCCTACACAAGAACTTCCAAGTACAAAGGAAAGTCATACATAAAAATTAGCCCGAATATAAAGGTAATAGGATTTGACTTGGGCAGCCCTAAAAAAAGTTTTCAATATACATTGAAGCTGGTATCAAAAGATAATTTGCAAATAAGGGACAATGCCCTGGAAAGTGCAAAACAAACTTCTAATAAGATTCTTGAAACAAGTCTTGGCTTGTCTGGTTATCATCTAAAAGTTAAGCCCTATCCTTACCATGTTCTAAGGGAAAATCCTCTTGCATCTGGTGCTGGTGCTGACCGCTTTAGCACAGGAATGCAAAAGTCTTTTGGAAAACCATTGGGCAATGCCGCTCAAATAAGGACAGGAGATTCAATATTCCATATTTCTGTTGACAAAGGAAATTTAGAGCTTGCAAAAACAGCTTTAACCAGAGCCTCTAAAAAATTGCCTTGTTCCTGCATGATACAGGTAACAGAAAATAGGTAACTATATTCTCTAAATCATAAAAATAGCATAAATTGTGTTCTTGGCTTAAAATAGCATAGAAAACCTTAAATACAAAAAAAATAATGACGGTAATGATTTGAATGACATTAAGCGAACAAGTTATAATCTTGGTAATATTGCTATTTTTATCTGGATTTTTCTCTAGCTCAGAAGTTGCTTTAATCAGCCTGACAAAGCTAAGAGCTAAGCAAATGCTTAATAAAAAAAAGTTTGGGGCTGTTTTCGTAGATAAGCTGAAAAATGATCCTCAAAGGATGCTTGCAACAATTTTGATTGGAAACAACATTGTTAATGTTGCTGCATCTGTCATAGCAACTTCTATTATGATGGGTGTTTTCAAAAGCTATGCGCTAGGAATTACAACGGGCATAATGACACTACTAATCCTAATTTTCGGGGAGATAACTCCAAAATCAATAGCGGCAAAAAATAATGAATTGGTTTCACAAATTGTTGCTGCCCCTATATGGTACCTAAGCATAATACTCTCCCCAATATTGAATGTTTTGGATAAATTCCTAAACAAATTCATCAAAATCATAGGGATAAAATCCAAGGAAAAGGCAGTAACTGAGGAAGAGATAATGAGTATGGTAAAAGTAGCGGAAGAAGAAGGATCCATAAAAGAAATTGAGGAAAGGATGATAAAAAGCATCTTTGAGTTCGATGATATAAGTGCAGGAGAGATAGCAACCCCTAGGAGAGACATGCTTATGCTGGAATCAAAATTGAAGATAAAAGATGCATTCAAAGTATTTCTGAAAAAAAATCATACTCGTATACCCATTTATGAAAAAAACAAAGATAGTATTATAGGAATTGTCCATATTAAGGACTTAATGATGCATATGCAGAGCAAAAATAAGGATACGGGTATAAGCAAAGTTATGTACAAGCCGTACTTTGTTCCTGAGGTGAAGAAAATTAGCGACTTATTGAGGCAATTCCAGAAAAGAAAAGAGCATATGGCCATTGTAGTGGATGAGCATGGTTCCATAACAGGGCTGGTTACTATGGAAGATGTTTTAGAGGAAATTGTAGGGGAAATAATGGATGAAACGGATATAATAGCTCCAAACATCAAAAAAATAGAAAAAAATGTTTGGATTGTTAATGGAAAAACTGATATTGATGAGGTAAATGAAAAACTGCGCATGAAACTAAAAGGCAAGGGCTATGATACCTTAAGCGGATTTATCCTCAACCACACTGGAAAAATACCTAGAGAAAATGACGAAATCAGGTACAACAGATTTAAATTGAAAATTGGGGAGATAGAAGCCCATAGGATTTCTAGGGTAAGAATTGAGAAAGGGTAAATTCAAGTTTTACGAAATATTTATAAATCAGAATATATAGATATATTGAAACTTTGGGAACATTGTTAAACAATAATTGACACTAATAACTATACATAAAAACAACATGGAGGTCAGCAATATGGAAGACAACAACATTTTTATTGGTGGAAAGCCATTCATGAACTATGTGACTGGCGTAGTGATGCAGTTTACAACCAAAAACGCAAACGATGTAATAATAAAGGCTCGTGGCAAGTTCATAAGCAGAGCCGTAGATGTTGCAGAAGTTGCCAGTAAGAGATTCTTGGAAGGCACTGTTGGCGTTAAGGACATAAAGATAGACAGCGAAGAGTTCAAGAATGATGAGGGCAGAGACATCAGAGTTTCAACCATAGAGATAACTTTGGAAAAGAATCAGTAAAAAGAAGTGTATTTCAGAAAATGATTATTGATTAACTGAAATATTTTTAACTACAATTTCTAATATGTTGAAATTTCTTGGTCTATCTCATTAGCCCAGGCATCTATTCCCCCAACTAAATTCTTTAGGTTTTTAAAACCTTTACTTCTTAATATATTCAATGCTTCTGCGCTTCTTGCACCAACATGGCAATATAATACAATATTTTTATCTTTTTCAACAGTTTCCAGAATATCGATATTTCCATTCATTATCTGGCTCAATGGAATTAATTTTGCTCCCTTGATTTTGCATATGTCCCATTCATATTCCTCTCTCACATCCACTAAAATAAAATCCTCATTAGTATCAATCATTTCTTTTAATTGCTTGACACTTATCTCATCCTCTTCCAATGATTTTTCTTCTTCCTCTTTCATATTACAAAATTCCTCATAGTCTATTAACTCTTTAATTCTTGGACTTTCTCCGCAAATAGGACAGTTCTTATTCTTTCCAAGCTTTAGTTCTTTAAAGGCCATAGCTAATGCATCATAAACAAGAAATCTTCCGGATAGAACATCACCTTTATCCAGAATTATTTTCAATGCCTCCGTAGCCTGTATTGTTCCGATAACTCCTGGCAGAATTCCTAGTACTCCTGCCTCCGCACAGCTGGGAACTGCATTTCTTGGAGGAGGATTCGGAAACAGGCATCTGTAGCATGGTCCACCATCATAATTAAAGACAGATGTATGCCCTTCAAACCTGAAAATACTACCATACGCATTTGGTTTTTTTAGCAAAACACAAGCATCATTAACCAAATACCTTGTAGGAAAATTATCACTCCCGTCAATAACAACATCATAATCTTTCATTATTTCCAAAGCATTCTTTGAATCTAATTTAACATTGTGTAAATTTATTATTATATTTGGATTTAATTCTTTAATTGTATTTTTCGCGGATTCTGTTTTCAATGTCCCAATATTTTTTGTAGAATGGATTATTTGTCTTTGCAGATTGTTTTCCTCAACCTTATCAAAATCAACAATTCCAATAGTTCCAACACCCGCTGCAGCTAAATACAAAGCAGCAGGACTTCCTAAACCGCCAGCACCGATTATCAAGATTTTGCCTTGCTTGATTTTTTCCTGCCCTTTTATCCCTACTTCTGGCAGAATTAAGTGTCTAGAGTATCTGTTTAGTTCTTGTTTTGTTAAATTTTTAGATGTCATTTTACCGCAACGCACTCTTAAGTAAAGTTTATGGGTTTTTATTTGTTTCTGTATCACTTACAATTTTGTCAATTCAAAGAGCCTTTGATTTGTATATGGAAAGTCCAAATAAATTTATGACTACAATTACTGCAAATCCAAGTTAATCAGATTCTAAAATAAAAATCAAATAGAAATAACTATCTTTTCTTCCTGGACTTTTTCTTTTTCTTAATCTCTTTTTCCAGCTTAAGCTCGTCAAGAAGTTCTTTGTATCTGTTTCTAATTGTTACTTCTGTCACACCTGCAACATCTGCTACTTCCCTCTGAGTTCTTTTTTCTCCATGAAGTAAAGCAGATACATACAAAGCAGCTGCTGCTATTCCTGTTGGGCCACGACCAGAAGTAAGCTCTGCTTTCTGTGCCTGCTCAAGAATTTCAATTGAATTACTTTGAGTTTCAGCACTTAATTTTAATGAACTTGCAAAACGTGCAATATAATCTGCTGGATTAGATGGCAATATTGTAATGCCCAGCTCGCGAGTAACAAACCTGTAAGTTCTTCCAATCTCTTTCTTCTCAATTCCAGAAGCTTCTGAAAGCTCATCTAAAGTCCTTGGAACATCATGACGTCTGCAAGCAGCGTATAAAGCTCCAGCAACAACAGATTCCATACTCCTGCCACGAACTAAGCCTTTTTGTACAGCCAAAGTATATATCCTAGCTGACTCTTCCTCAACAGATTTAGGCAATTTTAAATAAGAACTTACTCTCTTAAGCTCAGCAAGCGCTAATTTAAGATTTCTTTCTATAGCAGTTGATATCCTGTACTGCCATTTCCTTAATCTAAAGAATTTGTTTCTATCTCTTCCACCTAGCTTGAACAAATCAGCTTTTTGCCCAACTTCTGTTCCTAAGCCATGATCATACTGCGTATAGGTCATAGGAGCTCCTGCCCTTCTCCTATCTCCATCCTCACTGTCAAATTCACGCCATTCCTGCGTAAAGTCAACCATCTTTTCTTCTATGACTAGACCGCAATCTTTACAAATAATTTCTCCACGTTCTTTATTCCAGCTTAAGTTTATTCCGCCGCATTCTGGGCATTTTTTAACAAGTTCTGGCATTTTGAATTCCTCATCCCTACATGTAATATTGAATCATAATATTAATAAACTATAACCACCCTCTTTCACAAAAATCAATTTTATAAAATAACAATCATAAAACAACAATATTTATAAAGGGGATACAGAACTACTATATAAATCTTTCCCCCAATATCGACGAAAATGCAGAAAAAAGACCCAATTCCAAAGGATTTATTCAATATTTTAGCCTGTCCAATCTGCAGAGCCAATCTACGCTACTCTGGAGATAGAAAAAGCCTTGTTTGTGTCAAATGCGGCAAAAAGTATCCTATTAAGCAGGGAATACCGGTTTTACTTCCTCAACAAGCTAAAAAAAGGTAATTTAGACTATTTCTCCATTTCCAAACAACATATCAAACTCATTAACAAATTCTAAAGCTAAATTTTCGTTATATATTATCAAAAAGTTCTCATCATTCCGGTTATATCCACTATAGCTGAAGTTAGGGCTTCCGGTTATTACTATCTTATCATCTATAATTATGAACTTATGATGCATATTGTACTTGTTTCCATCAACTTTAATGCCAATATCAAAGTCTTTTAATCTTGTATATTGGGATTTTTGAACGTTTCTCTGCCTCCTCTCCACTAAAACCGAAATATCTAAGCCCCTAATATCTGCCTTAACCAGTTCATCTCCTAAATCTTCATGAGTAAAAGAAAAAATAGCCACTTTAACTGATTTATTTGCTTTTCTTACCAAATTTAGCATACTATTTTCTCCTTCTTGACAGTCTTCAGGGCAGAAATAATTTTCAATTAAGCCAATATTAGTATTAATTTCCCTATATTTCACATTGTCACCAGAAGCATATAGCCCATTCCACAATTCATCAAACTCATCTTCATAGTTTTCTGCAAGATATCCTGAATTAACAATTATTAAATTATTATTATTCAGATTAGCCCCATTGTTTGTAGGATTCATACTGCCTGTCAATACTTTGTTGTTATCTAAAACGCAAAATTTATTGTGCATGTATTGTGATGCCTTAGCTATTTTAATTCCAGGGCCTTTAATGTTGCCTTCATAATTACTACCCTCAATTACAATCTTGACATCAGCATTATGGCTTTTTTTCCCTAAAGTTTTGATTAAATCCTTTAAATCCAAATCATAAAAAGCGCAATGAACAGATTTTTTTGCATCATCAATAAGATTAGTTACAATTTTGCCACAATCATCTACAGGGCAGAAATAAATTTCTGTTTGTATTCCACTCTCAGAATGCTCTTGAGAATTAACAACATTGCCTGTTAAAGTATTGTTGCATCCGCTTATAAATAATAGAAATAATAAAATAAGACATACTTTAACAAAACCTGGCATTTCAATAATAGTTTCTTTATTATTTAATAATTTTATTAATCTACTCCAATACAAAAATTTAAAAAAAAGTGGTTTCTTGGTGTTTATATGGATGGCGTATATCATATCGGGGTGCAACCAGTAAATAATCCTGAACTTGTATTAGCTTTTCCCGCAGGGATAGCTCATTTAGTAGAAGATCTTTTCCAACCACAATATCGAACAGGGCAAGACTTTCTCAATGCTCTTGAACAAGCAAAACCATCTATGCTGGAAGCAATTGCTGCAAATTTTCTTCTGCCAGAACCTAGTGATGGAAATACCATGGGGCATTCTTCATCTAAACGAAATTTCAGTTATTCAATTGAAGAAGATAAATTGGCTTTAAGCCTTACTATTGCTCCTGGACCGAGTGGAGAGATTAGACACAACATTACCGATAATGAATGTCTTGCTTTATATGCTGCTGCTTGCTTGATACCCAATTACATCCGCACAAAAAATGCTATAGATCCGGATGATGGGCCAATTGATGTTAAAGGGATGTATGATGAAAAAACAGATAAGCCTTACATAGATATTGGAACTCCTGCAATTATGGAATTGATGTCTATACTCAGCTCACTAGAAAAATATTTACCTCAAGAAGAGGGTAGTGAAGCAGAACCTAAAGTTATTTGGAGTAAATTTATTGAATTCAATCCTATCTTCATACATATGCAGTAACCTAATTCTTTCTGATTGATTTCTTTCTCATACACAGCCCCATAGTTATGCTATAATGCAAAATCCAATCAAAATGCGAAACATTTAAATACTAATACTATCCTACAGTAACAATTAGATAAGACTATTGTTGAGTAATCAACAGTAATCTATCACCTCTTTTTCCCTAGCAAGGCTTTTGCTTTGCTGGGGTTTTATAATCATATCAAAAATCATATTAGGTTTTGATGCTTGGACTTCAATCAATTTCTAATTGATGGAATTCCTTTGCTTTCTTTTCCTTGGTTTTTTATTTCTTTTATGTATTATTTTTCCGTATCCAATAATCTTAGCTATAAAAATCCCCAGGATAATTCCAACTACAAACACAATCAATAATTTTTTATCAATCTTTTCAAAAAAAGCCGTCCTGTTACTTTTAGTGCTCTTGAAATATATGTCCAGGTTGCTCAACTCTAAAGCATACTCAGAGTAAAGCAGTGCAGAGAAAGGGTCTGTTTCTTTCAGGGAATTTGCATACTCAAAATAGCTATATCCTAAAATGGGAAATACTCCTTTTTCAGTTTCCTCTACTAAATTTCTTTCAACAACATCCAATTTTGTATCTAGAATATTGCCGACATTCTCGGTTCGTACACCAAAAACACCAAGCACGGTGTCAACATTTGCTTTCGCCTTGCTGGCTTTAAACAAACAAAGTTCAAAATTTCCTTCATTCAGATCCTGGTAAGCATAACCCAACTCTTTTCTTGTGTTTGAAAGGTTCTGTGGGAAGTAAAGCTGCACATACTGCAAACGTTCTTCAACCTCAGAAAGTTTTATCCTGCATGCATTCTCTACAACCAAATCATTAAAATCGAATTCCTTTCCAGTATTGTCCAAAAACTTGGACCAGGACCTCGCTGAATTAATTCTTTCTGCAGCATAAGCCAAATTGCGTAAATTTGTATTATTATTGTTAAGAGAATCTTCAACTAAGTTTAAAAAATTGTAAGCCTCCAGTAATCTCTCCTTAACAACCATATAACTTTCTAAGTCGGTTATAGTCTTTATTTTCTCATTCTCTATGGTTTCATCAAAATTTTCTATATCTTCCCTTAACTCCTTTATTTTTTCTATTACTTCTTTCTCACTTAAATTCAGCTGCAATAATGTTAAATAATTAAATTCAACATTAGCACCAAAACAATAGCTTGCTGATGAGTAATAGGTACTATCACTGAAAGAACTTTTTCCTTTATCAGATAGATTTACTGCATTGTCCAGTATGGGCTTTGTTTTATTATCTGTGGTTAAATTTAAAATTCTTTTTTTAAGTTTAGTGCTTCTTGAGCACAATTGAATAGCCAACATTTTCATTGTGTCTTTATAATCTTGGCTTATAGTCAAATTTGCTTTCTTTTCCCTGAATCTTTTTCCTGTAAATTCAAATATGGCCTCATCTAAAGTTGAGATTTCTTTGACCTCTATTTTGTATTTATTCGCTAAATCATCTATATCAAGAGTTTCATTTGTGCTTTCGTTCTTTCCAAAAGTTTCATTTAGTTCGACGCTTTCATTTTTCCCGTTTATTGATTCACCCATGGGTATCAGGACTTTCTTTAATCCAGATTTATTAGTAGCTTCTATTTTCGCTTTTAGGCCTCCTACGGGCCCGATTAATCCGCCTGAGTTAATAGTGCCAGTTATAGCAATATTTTCATCAAGATCTATGTCCTCAATTAATGAGAATGTTAAAACAGAAATTGCTGCACCAGCACTTGGTCCTGCTATGATTGATGACTCTGCAGTTATTGTATAGAAAAAATCAAAGTTATCACAATCAATATCTGCAAAATCGCATGCAATTTCTTTTGCAAACCTTGTTGATATCTGCGTATCTACCTTAGTAAGGGGAAATGTTTCTAAAAAAACTCTTCCTGAGCCTGGCTTTATCTCAAGATATAGGTCTGCAAGACCTCCGTTAAAGCCGTCAGTTGTTTCTGTCACAGCCAAAAGTTTCATATGCCCTTGTTGGGCATTTACAGCAGGAAGTAAAAGAATTAATACAAACACTGCAAAAATCACGAATCTTTTCATAAATTTCGTAGAATACAAGGTTATTTTTTAATATTTTTTATTTTTTCTTATTCATTTTAATAAGGTTTTTAAACAGCTAAAATCAACTATAGTGCATGGAAGCAGAAAAAGTAAATGTTGAAATTGTTGATATTGGCAAGGAAAAGAAAATCAGCAAGTTCTTCAAAAAAATAAAGTCAATATTGATAAGAATCAAGCTAGGCATAGCCATAATATTGGATGGAATTGATTTTCTTATTGGGTGGATTCCTATTGTAAATACCTTATGGGACATTGTAACTTTTCTGATATTGCTAATAACATTAAAAAACAAAAAACTGGCTTTTGTTTCTTTAGTTGAACTGCCATTTTTTGGTTTGCCGCCATTCAGCATTATTGATATGTTCATACCTATAGCTACAATAACAGTTTTGATTGATAACAACCTGGGAAATATAAATATTCAAAAATTTAAGGCTTAGCTTTCTTTTTAGCAAATTCCTCTTTTGAAGGTCCTTCAACTAATTTCTCAGTATACTTGCACTTAGGGTAATTAGAGCACCCATAGAATTTTCCATAGATTGAGCCCCTTAAGACCACTTTTCCTTTTTTGCATGTTGGACAAGATTTCTCTATTTTTCCTTTTGCAATTGCTTTGGCTTCTTTTCCAGCTTCTCCTTCAACGTGTTTTGAAGGGCATTGTTTGTTTAAGCAGAAATCCTGAGGCCTTTTCCCTCTCTTGATGGCTATAACCATAGGGTATTTGCACGTTTCACATATTTTTTTTGCTGGTTTGATTAATGCGTTATGGGGTAAGGAAAATGTAGTTTTGCATTTGGGGTATTGGTTGCATGCGACAAAGCTTCCAAACTTCCCATGCCTCATATGAAGATTTCCTTTCTTGCAGTTTATGCACTTACCTAAATGGCTTAATTCATCCCGGGTCTCAATATTTGCAGATAATAATTCTTTCCCAATCTCTTTTTCGTGTTTCTTAAAATCAGACATTATTTCTGTTATTTTTTTCTTGGCCTCACTCAAAACCTCTTCGTTTGTCTTCTTATTTTCCACTATTTGCTCCATTTCCTCTTCAAAATGTCTTGTTAATTCTTCATCAACTATCTTTGGAACATGCTTTTCAAGCGTTTCAATGGTTTTTATCCCCAAATTTGTAGCTTCTATTGCTTTTCCATCTACATAGCCTCTCTGAAACAGAGTATCAACTATACTTGCGCGAGTTGCTTTTGTTCCCAGATTTTTCTTCTCAAGCTCTTTTATTATAGAAGCTGGTGTGTAACGTTTTGGAGGGGTTGTTTCTTTGTTATGCAATTGTATTTTTTTAACTGCGACATTATCGTTTTTATTGACTTTTGGCAATTCTTCTTCTTCAATCTTGACATAAGGCTGGTAAAAAACGTGCCATCCCTTTTCTATGGTTCTTGTTCCTTTTGCAATAAAAATTTCATCTTTACAGTTTATATCTATGGTCATGGTTTCTCTTAATGCGCTTTCTGCAAATGTTGCCATGAATCTTTTTGTGATTATATCATAGATTCTCCGCTCCCTTTCATTTGATAAGCTTGGAACATTTCCTGTTGGATAAATAGCAGGGTGTGCAGGATCTGTCTTTTTGCCGTTATTTGGCATTAAGGATTTTTTAGCCAATAGTTTTTTGGTTAATCCTGAATATTCTTTTTGTTTTCCAAGTTGTGTTAGGATTTTTTTGTATCCTATTTTATCTGGTAATTGCTGGGAAGAAGTTCTCGGATATGAAATGACTCCAGAGGTATAAAGCTCCTGAGCAATTTCCAAAGTTTCCTTAGGACTTATCCTATGGCACCTATATGATTCCATCTGCAGGGTTGTAAGATCAAAAGGTGCTGGTGGTTGCTGCTGAAATTGCTTTTTTTCTGCTTTATCAATGGTTGCTTTTTTTTCATTTTTTACTTTCTTCATTACCCCATTTGCTTTATTCTTATCCCAAAACTTGTCTTCCTGGTGCCATGCTATTACATCTCCTTTGTTCACATTGCCTTGCAGCTCTATTTGCCAGAACGGAACTGGCTTAAACACCTTGATTTCCTTTTCCCTGTCAACAACTATCTTTAAAGCAGGACCTTGAACGCGGCCAGTAGACATAAGCTTAAAACTGCCTACAGCCTTTATTGATGAAGTTAAAGCTCGGCTGTAATTTATTCCATTTATCCAGTCCAGATGATGCCTTGCATCTCCTGCTTCTGCCTGTGCCCAGTCTAAATGTTTAGATTTATTTTCATACGCTTCTATTAAATCCTCCTTAGTTAAAGTTGAAAATTTCATGCGGTTTGCATCTTTCTTTTTGCATGCAAAAACAACAATATTTTTACCTATTACAGAGCCTTCCTGGTCGTAATCTGTAGCAACTGTAAACTCCTTGGCTTCTTTTGCAAGTTTTCTTATTGTGCTTAGGTATTTTTTTGAGAATCCGGATTTTTTATTGGTTTCAGAAGAAGGTTTCCATTCAATATCAAAAACAGGAAATACCCATCCTTTCTTTTCTTTTTCAGCTAATCCATATAAATGGCCAACTGCGCATGCAACAACAATATCCTTTTTTCCGTGGGTTACTAAATAGTAAGGAACACCATTCATATTTTCTTTTATTGGTTTGCCATCTGCCAAAGCTTCTGCTACTTTCTTTGCTGCGTTTGGTTTTTCACAGATTATTAATTCATACATGGTTTTTCCTTAAAAGAAGAATTAATTTAAAAATGTTTGGAATCAATGATTAAGAACCAATTTTTTTGTTATTTTTTATATTTCTTAAAGTTTGTATTGCACTTAATACTGCAAGGTAACTGGTTTTAGGGTTTTTACTCGGTAAATTGTCTGTTTTTGTTGTTATTGTTCCAAAATCTCCTGTGCATATTATTTCATGAATATTTGTTTTTGCCTTTGGATCTGCAATTATTTTTATTTGTATTTTATCGAATTTTGAAGCCAGGAACAAAGTAGCAGCAACATTGATATTTTTGGGAAATCCTTCAATTGCTTCTTTTAAAGTTCCTTCAAAAATTATTTTTTTATTTTCTAATTTAGTGATATTAATATTGTTTTTTATTAAATATGGAGCATTTTCAAGTCCTTTAACTGGTTTTGTTGTCGTTAATGTCAATGATTTTATTTTTCCTGAAACAGATTTTATTGCGTCCAAACCTGATATTGCTCCGGAAGGCATATAAATTTCACAATTTTTTATTTTATTGAACAGGTTGAGGTTTTCTATTATACCCCCTGTGCTCATTATTAATAATTTCTTTCCTTGTTGGTCTAAATCA
>JASMFO010000030.1 GCA_030751755.1 Candidatus Woesearchaeota archaeon | reverse complement strand
GACAGTTCTGCATGATGTTAATATATTTACAACAGCAATGTCAGTTCCAACAACATTAATGCACATGCACAGCTTAATTGTTGATCTTAAGAAAGAAGCGGCTGCCGAAGATATCCTAAATCTGTTTAAAGAAACAACAAGAGTTCGTGTAGTAAGAAATGCAGAGAAAGTAAGGTCTACAGCCGAAGTAATGGAGTTTGCCAAAGACATGGGAAACGCAAGAGGAGACATGCAGGAAATCTGTGTCTGGGAAGAAGGCGTTGGTGTTACAAATAAGAAATTATTTTATTTACAGGCTATTCACCAGGAATCTGATGTTGTCCTTGAAAACATAGATGCAATCAGAGCAGCAACTGGATTCAAAGATGGAAAAAAATCAATAGAGATGACAAATAAATCTTTGGGCATAAACAATTCCCAAAAACAGAATTCTATTTAATTTTTTATTTTATTTTTCAATGTTTTTTGTTTATTATTGAATCTCATATGATTTTTATGGCAAGGATACAATAACTTTTTATACTAATAATCTAAGAATAAAAAATATGTATGATATCACCATAGGAAGGAACGCAGAAGACGCAAAAAAATACGGAACCGAAGCAACAGTTTTAATAGGCAGGCATTATGTAAAGATGGGACAGACTACTTCTTTGTCAAATAAGATATTAATGGATGTTGCAAAAAGCCATGTTGTTTTTGTTGTCGGAAAAAGAGGGTCAGGAAAATCCTATACATTAGGCGTAATAGCAGAATCAATGCTCGATCTACCGGAAGAAATAAGGAAAAATCTCTCGATAATAATGCTTGACACAATGGGAATCTATTGGACAATGAAATACCCCAACAAAGAAGATAAAGAACTTTTAAAAGAATGGAACCTGGAAGCAAAACCTTTGAATGTAAATATTTTTACCCCTGTTGGCTATTACAGAAAATACAAGGAAGAAGGCATCCCGACTGATTTTCCTTTCTCGATAAGGACTTCAGAACTGTCAGCATTTGAATGGTCTGAAGTATTTGAAATTGATTTAAACACACCCCTGGGATCCTTAATTGAGCGTGTAACAGAGACACTAAAAGAAAGCAAGGAAAATTATGACATTGATGATATTGTTGAAACAATTCAAAAAGATGATCGCACTTCAAAGGAAGTAAGAGATTCAGCAGAAAACCGATTCTTATCAGCAAAACACTGGGGGCTTTTTTCAAAACAAGGAACTTTAATGGAAGACCTGGTAATTCCTGGACAGATAACTGTCTTGGATGTAAGCTGCTATACACACATTCCAGGAGCACAGGGATTAAGGGCATTAGTTATAGGTCTTGTAGCTCAAAAAATGTTTACGCAGAGGATGATAGTAAGGAAAACAGAAGAATATGAATCAATATACAAGGAAACGCACCTAATCGAGAGAGAAGAGGAAGAAAATAAAGAACCATTAATATGGCTTTTCATTGACGAAGCACATGAATTCCTGCCAAATAAAGGAAAAACAGTTGCTTCCCAGCCATTAATTACTGTGTTAAGGGAAGGACGCCAGCCAGGAATAAGCCTGGTCCTGGCATCTCAACAGCCAGGCAAAATTCATACTGATGTTATAACACAATCAGACATTGTTATTTCTCACAGACTAACTGCAAAAATAGACACACAAGCTTTAGGAGCCTTAATGCAGAGCTACATGAGAGAAGGCCTTGATACACAACTAAATTATCTTCCCCGTGTTAAAGGAGCAGCTTTAATATTCGGTGATATTAATGAGAAGATATATCCTATGCGTGTAAGGCCAAGATACACCTGGCATGGTGGTGCAACACCTTCTATTATCCTAAAAAAGAAAAAGATATTTGAGTTTTAGGTCCCTTTAAAAAATTCTAGCCTGCTTAATTGTAATATCAATATTACAAGTGTTGTTGTTGCTACAGCAAGAACATATTCTCCTAAACCAATCGCTAAACCAATAGCTGCAACTATCCAGATAGAAGCAGCTGTTGTTAGGCCTTTTACATGGTCTTCTGCCCTGAAAATAGTTCCTGCTCCAAGAAATCCAACTCCAGTTGCAACTCCTGCCATTATTCTTCCAGCATCATCTGGAAATGTGTTTACAGTTATCAATACAAATAAAGCTGCCCCCATACAGACAAGCATCTGCGTCCTTACTCCTGCTGGTTTTTTTGCTGCCTTTCTCTCAAAACCAATTATGCCGCCAGCTACTACAGCAAGAACCAATCTTAGTAAAATCTCTGTATCAATTACCATTATCCTTATTATCTTATTATTTGTTTAAATAGTTTTTTATTATTTTAATGGTTTTTTAAGAAAATTTATAAATAATATACCCTTACTGCTTATTATGCCATTTTCAAAATCATTTCCAAAAACTAGCAAAACTTCCACATATCCTCAATGGGAAGAAATTACTCTAACAGACGAAGAAGAAAAAGCAGTAGAGCAAGAATCAAAAGCAGAAAACATAAAGCTCTTCAAGGAATGCATTGATGATGCTAAATCTATTTTAATTGAAAAAGGCCTTAACGAATCCAATTCAGATATCCTTAATGTTGCAATTTCTTTGTTTGAAAAACGCTCTAGTCATGAAGTTTACTGGAAAGAAAACAAGGCAAAAGCAAAGTTTGATGAGATGTTTAATAAATAAATACCTATCTTCCTACATTATACATAGCATCATCAGGCCCATAAGTCATCGATATCAATGAAGCTACAAACATAAGTACAAAAAACAAAGCAAAAGCAAAGCCCCACCTCGCACTTACATCAGATACATAGTAAGCTGAAACAAGAAATCCAACAATGCTTGTAATCATATATCCGCCTTTTAATGGAGCAACATTCCTTAGTACCATACTACCCACCTCTCTTTTTATTTTTTATTATATCTTTTATCATTATTTATTGTCTTTTTATTTTTAATGATTTATTTTTTTAATTGGATGTTTATTATTGTACTTTGTTTTATTCTTTATTTTGAATTATTTAAACTTAACGAATTTTAACTTGCTAATCTGCTTCCTTGCTTTCTCTATGCCTTTGTTTAAATTATTCATAAATTTTTCCATCTTTGAGCATGCAATTTTCTTCAACTCTCCAGAAGTCATTTTTCCTGATTTGTAAGCCTTGTAGATTTTATTTAACTCCCTATCATCTTCCACCAAATGCTGCTTCATCAACTCAAAAACCATATCTTTCTCTATTATAGCTCCCAGTTTTCTATGCTCCTTTAAAGTATCTCTGCCGCCGCTTAAAGCCCTCATGATCTTTTTCTTTACATTTTCAATGTCCTCTGGCAGCTCTATACAACTTTCTGGCTTTGACTTAGACATCTTTAAAGAGCCATCTAATGAAGGGGTATATTTATGATAAACTGAAGAAGGCAAAAAGAATTTTTTTTCTTTTACCCTTTTAACAACATCCCTTGTCAACCTGATATGCGGATCTTGATCAACACCAACAGGTATTATGCCAGGCATTCTTTCTTTGAACTGAGGATATAAAATATCTGCTACTTGTGTTACAGCACCCATTATCTTTCCAGGATCAGCACTGCCATAAATCGCTTTAAATTCATTTAATGTAATTTTCTTTGCAAACTCATAGGCATTATTCATAACCTCCTTATTCTCAGACTGGAAATAGAAATTTGTTTTCTTAACATCTAAACCAAGAGCAACATAAGCCGGAATATGAAAATCCAGAGCTATCTTCCTCGCTTTCTCCAAGCTAATTCCTCTTGTGCTAGCAGCCTCTAAATCTGCTACTAAAATATATGTCTCTGCACCATTATCCTGGAAATACTTAATGTTCTCAACGACCATCTTTGTCCCAAAATGAATTTTTTCATAAGAAGGCATTATCCCGCTCAGAACATAAAACCTCTTTTTCTTCTTGATGGCATCAGAAATAATTTCCATATCCCTGCCAGCAAACACTACCCCTCTACGCATAATCCTGTTTGGTTTTGGGAATAATTTAGGATTAAAAACCTCTAAACCAAAATCCTTTATAATCTTCTCATAATCCTCTAATAATCCAGAACCCCATGGGTCAATAACCTTTTTCATCTTAATTTTTATTATTTTTAATTATTATTGATTTATTTTTTCATTGTTTTTAATATTATTGAATTTTTATCATTGAAATGTTTTTAATGAACACAGAATTATATTGATTATTTATTAAATATTCTGTTTTATACTATCCAAAATACTATTAATTGCCTTAACCTTATCCTCACTCTTAAATATAAAAGAACTCACAACCAGAACATTTGCGCCGGCCTTTGCAGCAATAGCCGCTGTTTCATCATTGACTCCACCATCAACCTGTATATCTAGTTCAGGCCTTAACCTCCTTAATTCCTTGACCTTATCCATGCAGCTTTCCATAAACTTCTGCCCTGAAAACCCAGGCTCTACTGTCATTACAAGAACCATGTCAACATCATCCAATCTATCTTTAATTGCATCCAAAGATGTTTTTGGGTTTATTGCAACCGCAGCTTTAATATTATTTTTTTTAATAAAGTTCAGTGTTTTGTCTAAATTGCTGCAGGCTTCATAGTGCACAGTTATATTATTTATTTTTAATTTTTTATTGGCATTGATAAATGTTTTAATGTACTTTTCACTTGGCTCCTGCACCATCAAATGTATATCAAGAGGAACTTTTGTATCAAATTTCTTCAATAACTCAGCTTGCGGCGTTATATTGGGGACAAACTTATTGTCCATAACATCTACTTGCAGTAAATCAGAATAATCCTCTATTTCATTTATTTCTTCCTGCAGTCTATCCTGATTTGCAGATAATATTGACGGAACAATCTTTATTTTTGGCATTTTTAATAAATTTTATTTTCACTTATTCTTGCATATAAACATACAATGGTCTTTTTGATATGGCTCAAGGGTTCTGTAATCCACTATAATAAATTCTTTTTCTAATCTCTCTCTTACCTCTTTAAATATCTGCTTTGGATATTTTGTAACATCAATGCTTCTTGCCTTTATCGCAATAATTGCATAACCATCCTTTTTCAAAAATGCATCAATATTCTTTAAAAATATATCTACTTGATGTTTCTGTGCAATATCTTGGTAAATAACATCAACCAAGCTTATTCTTTCCATTAGCTCTTTTGTATGGTTTGCATCAGCCAATATTGGAGCAATATTCTTTCTTCCCTCACAATTAAAAACCAAATCTCTCATTACTCTAGGCGCAACATCAACAGCAAATACCAGTCCTCCTTTCCCAACAATATCAGAGACATGGCTTGTAGTTGTTCCACTAGCAGATCCTAAATACAAAACAACATCACTCTTTCTTAAAAAAATATTCTTACATCCATTTAAAATTATAGCAGCTAGTTTACTTCCATAAGCATCCCATTCCCTGTACTCAATATTGTTCTGCTTCACTAACTGCTCGTCATAGACCCTTCTTCCAGGAGTTAGATTTAGTGTATAAAGTTTCTTCCTGCCCTTTTCCTCATAAACCTCAAATATTTTTGATTTTGTTATCATCTTAATATTGAACCTTAAACTTATCAACCAAACCCTTCTTTAGCTTATCACCAATAAACTTTCCTTTAAAATAATCAATTTTAACAGCAATGCTCAGTTTATCTGCCAAAGCTCTTGCAACCTTGCCATGCACTCCTGATTTAGATTTTTGAATCAATTGATGCTCATGTATCATTCCATATTTTGGAGGCAAATTTCTTCTTTTGTTCCTCATGTGTCTGAACAATGCCTTTTCTGCACCTAAAATCTGTATTGTAGAGGCAGGCATCTCAACCAGTCTTTTCAAGCTTCCAGCATGGCTTATTAGTTTTGCAGCTATTGTTACACCGGCAACTGTAGCAAAGTTTGGGCATGTTTCTTTTTCTAACTCTTTAAGATAATCTTCATAGTGTTTTTTTAATTTATAGAAATTATTAATCTGTGTCGCTAACAGCAGTATTACAGAAACATCTTTCTCCTTTAAGTTTGCACCCATACTGCCATTTTCATCAATATTTAGCTCTTTCAATAATTGAGATTTTGATCTTTTTATTATTATTAAAATAAATTTCTCATTACTTTCTATTCCATTGGAAATCTCTGGATTGTACAAAGAATACCATTCCCTCAGTCTTTTTGTAAGCAGATTTATTGTTTTATCAATTTCCTCAATGTTATCAGATGTCTGTATTATTAAAGCATCATTATTTACAGATTCTTTTATAGAATTCTTGGTAATTTTAATATTTTTATTGTAAAATTGAGAATAATATTTTTTGTCTTTGAAAAATAATAATATATTGTACAAATCACCCTCTTTTGGCACTGCAACATCAGGATGTTTCTGCCTTAATTTTTCCCAATATTCTTTTTTATTCCTATACTGCTCAATACCCTTAAACAACAGTCCATCAACTAGCTTATAATTTTCGTTAAAAACAAAACTGCCAATTATATTTGAAAATAGGAATTTGACCATAAAAAAGGAAAATGGGCATTAACTTTTAAAGATTATCATTTCAGTATAACAATGGGGTGGTGGAATGACTAATCTGGAGAAAATGCGAAGGTACGAGCATTTTGACACATTTAGTTTTTAATGATATATAAATTAATAAAATGATAAAAATTATAAAGAATTAATGAGATTTGAAATAATGTAGCTAAAAATGATTATTGTCTATATAACTTGCAAGGACGAGCAGGAAGCAGTTAAAATATCTAAACACCTGTTAAACAAAAGGATAATTGCATGCTCAAATATTCATCCAATAAGAAGCATGTACTGGTGGAACAAGAAGATAGAGGATGAAAAAGAATTTGCCCTAATAGCAAAGACAAAAGAAAAAAACTACAAAAATATAAAAGAAGAAGTTAAAAAACTGCATAGTTATGATGTCCCATGCATTCTAAAAATTGATGCAGGGGCAAATGAAAACTATGCTAAATGGGTTAATGAGATAGTTAAGTAAAAAATGCCAGCAAAAAGAGGACAATTAAGCAGTAGTGTTTTTATTTATCTATTTGCGATAATTGTTATTGCCTTAATTTTAATTTTTGGCTACAATTATATTTCTAAAACAAAAGAGAACCTAGTTAAAACAGATTTAATTTTGTTAAAGAACAAACTCACTTCCGATATAGAGGCTATAAGCTTAGATTATGGTTCTTCTAAAAAAGTTTTTTATTCTGTTCCAGAATCAGCAGAATTATGCTTATTTGATTTGGATAAAAAAGATGAAATATTAAATAATTTACCTGCAAATTTTAACCCCCTGGTTAAAGACAGCATACAAGGTGATGTCAAAAAAAATACTTTTGTATTGAGCAATTCTATATTTGAATCCTACTATATCAACAACATAGAAATAAATGAACCCTACCTCGAGTGCTTTAAACCAATAGCAGGAAAAGTAAGTTTTACCATAGAAGGTATAGGAAATAAGGCATTGATTTTGACTAATCCTTAATATCAATAAAATTTATAAACAACTTAATTAAAAGATAATTTTATGTTCAAACTAATAAAAGAGGTAAGAGATCTTAACAGATTTAGAGAGATTCTCACAGTCCTGTTTGAAGAAGGGTTTGATTTCTTAATTGCTAAAATAAAGCTAAAGCACAAAGTTCCAGTAACAAAGCGTGTCAAAGCAAGAATTGAAAAGAAAAAAACCTTTTCTATAGAAAAAAGGTTACGGCTGACTTTAGAAAGATTAGGCCCAACTTTCATCAAATTTGGGCAGGTTTTGAGCGTAAGGCCTGACTTAATTCCCAAAAGTTACACCAAAGAACTGGAAAAGTTGCAGGACAAAGTTCCCCAATTCTCTTATGCTGTTGCAAAACAACAGATAAAAAAGGAGCTTGGAAAGGATATAAACGAAATATTCACTAAATTTGAAAAAAAGCCTATTGCCTGTGCTTCTATAAGCCAAGTCCATAAAGCCACTCTAAAAAACAACAAAAAAGTAGCAGTAAAAATACAAAGGCCTAATGTAAGGGAAATAATGGAAACTGATGTTGAGATAATGTTTTATGTTGCCAAACTGCTTGAAAAGCACATGCCAAAGATAAGGAAATTCAATCCTACAACAATAATTGAGGAATTCTCAAAATGGACTGAAAAAGAGCTTGACTTTAAAAGAGAAGCAATTAATGCAAAAAGATTTGCAAGGAATTTTTCCAGAGATAACACAGTAAAGATACCGGAAATTTATGATGAATTCACCACAAACAGGATCTTGGTTATGGACTTCATAGATGGCACAGAGTTGCATAACATCAAACAAATAAAAAGTAAAAAAATAAACTTAACACCATTAATAGAACATGGTTTTAATGCTGTACTAACACAAGTTTTTGTACATGGATTCTTCCATGCAGACCCCCACCCAGGAAATATTATCATTACTAATGATAAAAAAATTGCTTTTGTTGATTTTGGCATTGTAGGGCATTTTGATGAGAATTTAAAGGCAAAATCAATAGATCTGTTTTATGGTGTCATTGAGCGTGATGCAGAAAAAATAGCAGACACTTTGATTGATTTAAGTGACAGCCACATAGAGGATAAAGAAGAACTAAAATATGAAATCAGCGATATATTGGAGTCAATGCAGGAAAGCAATATAATCCACACCAAAGTAAGCCGTGTTCTTGAAGAAATTATGGATACATCATTGAGCTATGGTTTAAAAATACCAATGCCCTTTGTTTTGTTCGGAAAAACTGTAATCACTTTAGAAGGCGTTGCTTTGGAATACGACCCCAAATTTAATTTAGTTGGAACTTCAAAACCCTTTGTAGAAAAACTGATAGCTAAAAGATATAACCCAGTGTACCAATTTAACAATTTTATGAAGAGCATGCTAAGATTCAAAAAATTCACAGAAGAGTTCCCAGACAAGACATCAAAAGCATTAGAAAGGATAGAGAAAGGGACAATTAAAGTAGATATAGAAGATACAGATATAAAAAAGCTGTCTTTGGAAATAGACAAGTCTGGAAACAGGGTTGCTTACAGCATGTTGATAGCTGCTTTACTTATTGTTGCAGCCTTGACAATTAATTTTGGGGCTCCAATTATTTTTAATATGCCATTGATTCCATTGTTAAGCTTTTCATTGGCTATGATTTTATCATGGGTATTATTAGTTTCAATTTTAAAGGAAAAAAATATAATAAAATAACAATTGGGGTGATATAAATGAAAGAAATAATAAGGAAAAGCTTTTTGCTTGGCTTGGGAGCAGCAACCCTGACAAAAAACCAGGCAGAAAAAATAGTGAACGAGCTTGTAAGGAAACATGCAGTAACAATAAAGGAAGGTAGAGATATGCTGAAGAAGGTAAAGAAAGAAACTCTTAATGAGGGCAACAGAATAAAAAAG
>JASMFO010000029.1 GCA_030751755.1 Candidatus Woesearchaeota archaeon | reverse complement strand
TGCTGGTTTTTGCACCATTAATGAAGATAATATTTTAATTGAAAAAGATATAGGTAAAATACAAGAAGTTGAAAATAAAGTAAATCTAAATGGGTTAAATGGCCAAGTTGGCCTGTCGCATTGTCGTTGGGCCACTACTGGGAGTGTTACAAAAGAAAACGCCCATCCACATACTGATTGCAAAAATATGATCTCTATTGTCCATAACGGCATAATTGAAAATTTCTCAGAACTAAAAGAAAAATTAATTGAAAAAGGGCATAAATTCAAATCTTCAACTGACACAGAAGTTATTGCGCACCTAATAGAAGATAACTACAATGGAGATATAGAAGGGGCAACAAGAGAGGCATTAAAACAGATAGATGGAAGCTATGCTTTAGGTGTTATATGCGCTCGTGAGCCGCAAAAATTAATAGCAGCCAGGAATGAAAGCCCATTAATTGTTGGTTTAGGCAAAGATGAAAATTTTATTGCATCCGATGTGCCTGCAATTTTAAAATATACAAACAAAGTTATCTATTTAGAAAACAATGAGATTGCAATACTAGAAAAAAATGATTATTTAATAAAAAATATTGATGGGAACAAAATTGACAAAAAAATAAATATCATTGACTGGGACTCTGAACTGGCAGAAAAATCAGGTTATGAGCATTTTATGTTAAAAGAAATTCACGAGCAACCAAGAGCAATAACCGAGACATTGAATGGAAGGATAAAAGACGGCAAAGTAGAGCTAAAAGAAGAATTAAATTTCAATGAAGACGAGTTAAAAAATATCGATAGAATAATAATTGTTGCATGTGGGACTTCATGGCATTCTGCCTTATTGGGAGAATTTATGTTAGAGGAATTAGCAAAAATTCCTGTAGAAGTGGAGTATGCATCTGAATTTCGTTACAGAAACCCAATAATAAATGAAAACACATTAGTAATTGCTATATCCCAATCAGGAGAAACAGCTGATACAATAGCGGCTATAAGGGAAGCAAAAAAAAGAGATGCAAAAGTGATTTCAATAGTAAATGCAAAAGGCTCCTCAATTGCACGCGAATCAGATTCTGTTTTGTATACTTATGCTGGCCCTGAAATAGGTGTTGCTTCTACAAAGGCCTTTACATCCCAATTAGTTGTTTTGTATCTGTTTACGTTGTTTATGGCTAATTTAAGAAAAACTCTTGAAGAGAAAATAATTTTTGGTTTAGTGGAAAAATTAAGAAAACTGCCGTTGCAGATGCAAGTTTTGCTGGATAACAATAAGGAAATCAAAAAAATAGCTGATATTTACAAAAACAAACAAAATTCCTTATTTTTGGGCCGTGGAGTAAATTTCCCAATAGCCTTAGAAGGAGCCTTAAAATTAAAGGAAGTCAGTTACATACATGCAGAGGGCTATCCGGCAGCAGAGATGAAGCACGGACCTATTGCTTTGATTGATAAAAATATGCCTGTTGTTTTCATAGCAACAAAAGATGTTTATACTTATAAAAAGGTTTTAGGTAATATCCAGGAAGTAAAAGCAAGAAATGGAATTGCAATTGCTATTGTAACAGAAGGAGATAAAGAAATCAAAAAAATAGCTGATTATGTCATTGAAATCCCAAGAACATTATACATCTTAAGTTCCATTTTAGCAGCTATACCCCTGCAGTTACTGGCTTATTATGTTGCGACAGAAAGAAATTTGGATCCAGATACGCCTAGGAATTTGAGCAAGTCAGTTACAGTTGAATAAAAAATCAAACTTTAACAGAATTATTAATCTCAATTCTTCTATAAACAAAGAAAATTAGATTAAATAGGAATTTAGGCTTTTATTGTAAACCTCTTCTCAATCCTCAATATATCGCTTGGCACTTTTATATTAAATTTGACAAGTACTTTGTCTAATAAAGCATTGAATGCAACATAAGAGATTCCTATTCCTGCTGCAAACAATAATCTTTCAAAAGCAGTTATTGGCAACAGCATAACATACATCTCAGGAGTCATTGGAACTGTCCATATCCATAATGCGCCACCTACAGCATGGGCAGTAAATGTTGCTCCAAGGCTTCTTAATGGAACACTTAAGGCATATTTAGCTGGCAATACTCTTACAATTACCGGTATTGTCCAAAATAATGAATAGAACCATGCTTGCCGTCCAACAGGGTGCAATATAAATAATCCAATTGCAATCAATGGGAAAATAACATTTAAGTTTCTTTTTTTGCTGCCAAAATAATATGCAGCGAACAGCATTGGAGACAATCTCATAATGTTAATCCATGTGGCTTCCTTGCCAACAACAAAAAAATCAATCAGTTGAGCAACAAGAACAGCAATTACTCCAAAAATTGAGCCTAAAAATGCTCCGGATATTGGACCAAAGAACTGGAATAATGTGAAGAACTGGTTATCAGCCCCAACTAAAGGAGAGAAATTTATGTTCTTTCCGACAAGAACCAAAACAGCAAATATAACCAAAAAAATCAATCTTTTCTTTGTAAATAAGTTTTTTAAATTCATTAATATCACCGGGATGATTGTTGTAGGCAGGGTATATTTATAGTTTTCTGAAATGCTGTTATTAGAATGATTTTGGAAGAATTTAAAAACTCATGTTGGTTTCCATTAAAAGGTGAACTTAAATGACTATTGCTGAGCGGTGTACTGCGATTCTATCTAGAGTAATTCCTGGTCTGATA
>JASMFO010000028.1 GCA_030751755.1 Candidatus Woesearchaeota archaeon | reverse complement strand
AGTTCTGTTAGTGCTTTTGCAATTGTACTTACAATGACTATATCGTGGTGTGTATCGCCTTGGATTACTGCACCTAAAACAACAACTGCATTAATTTTTTTATTTTTTAATAAATTTTTTGTAGCAAATGGAATTTCGAATGCTCCCGGAACATGAATTTTTTTTACTATGTTTGCCTTTAGATTTTTAGCTGTTTTTTCAGCATTCTTCTCCATCTTCGAAGTTATTTTTTCATTAAAGTCAGAAACCACTAGAGCAATATTTTTCATTTTCAATAATTTTATCCATTGATTTAATTTTTGTATTATTATTTTTTATTATTAATCATTATTTTTATTATTCATTGATATTTTTTCTTTATTGAATTCTAATCATCGTATTTTTATTGATTATTGATTTTTATTATCTCTCCTTTTATTTCATCGTCAATTGTTAATATTCCAAAGGTGTTTATAGTTGCAAAGACGGTGTCTGTAGGGCTTCCTGGATTGAACATCAATGTATTGTTCATTTTTTCGTTTAATGGTTTGTGGGAGTGGCCAAATATTATGCAATCCAGTTTTTCTTCAAAAAAATGTAAAACTCTTTCAGGAAGACCTTCTGGTGCTCCAGAACCGTGAGTTACTCCGATTTTGAATTCCTTATTACCCTTTTTGATATTAAGTATGATTTTTTCTGGTAATTTATCGGCTACATCTTCTGAATCCATATTCCCGCATACAGCTATAAAGTTAGTGTAATCCGCTAAACTGTTAACAGCATCTATTGTCTGAAAATCCCCAGCATGAATTATCAGGTCTGCATCCTTGAATTGTTCAATGATCTGCTCTGGTATTTTTGCTGTCCTCACAGGAATATGCGTATCTGATAAAACAACTATTTTTTTTATATTTTCCAGGTTTTTCACCTGCAATTTAGAGCTTGACAGGACCTTCATGTTCTTTTCCCTGCCTTCTTCCCTGGCCCGCATATGGAGTTAAGGCAGTTTTATCTTTTAAAAGTTCTAGGGTATTAAGGGCATGCTTTTCTGCCCTGTTTTTTGCTATTTCAAATATTTCTTTATCATCTTCTGATTCAGTCATATGGACAAAAACTTCAATGATGTGCTTCTTTACTTTTAATTCAACATTTTGCAATGCTGTTGAGGCTTCGTGTGCGCATTGCCTGTCTATTTGAGCTGCTCCTGCCATGCCAAATGCCATGACAATATCACAATTATAATCTTCAAAAAGCCTTAGGCAAGCTACAGGCAGATCCTTAAATCCTGGGACAGTATACCTTTCTATCTCATGTTTTGAGTTTTTTTTAATGACTTCTATTGCAAAGTCTGCCATATTTACTCTTGCGAATGTTGTATCAGCGATTCCTATTCTTGCCATTTTTCATTACTATTTTTGATAATTCTAATTTTTATTATTGATTATGTTTTTTATTGAAATTATTATTTTTATTTTTCAATGAGCAGTTTTTATTGTTATTTTTTATTGAATTATTTTCATTTTAATTTTCTAATTGAATTTTTACATTATCGCCATCCGTTATGCCTAATTTTGATTTTAAATTAACTGAAGCAATAACCTCAATCATATCTTCCTCATTTTCGGTCAGGTCAGGAACTATAATTGAGCCGTTAATGTTATTTATTCTTGCTTTATAGCAGCTTGCTCCTCCAAAGTTTTTGCCGTCTTTTTCGAAACTTTCAATTCTTATTGAATCAATTCCTTTTAGTAAGTTTGTTTGTTCTTTGTCAACCTTTAAGTTTAATGTTCCGGGATAAGGGTCAAAACCAAGTTTCTCTTTAATCTTTTCTTTGTAATAGTCTATTGACATGAAAATTGCTCCTTTTCCAAAACCACTGGTTACAATCCCCTCTAAAACCATGCCCCCCATGCTATTTAGTAGAGTTATTTGACTTATAAAGTTTTGTGTAAATTCTATCTTAGAAGTCAAATCACCTAAACAAATCCTTAAAGCTTATATTAAGCTTTTTTCCTGTCTTTATGTCTTTTGCAAAAACTTTCTTATGTACTGCAACAATTTTTATTTTGTCTCCTTTATATTCTACGATGTCTCCTTTCTTGAATTTTGGAACTCTAAAAAGCATGTTTACCCTGTAGAGGTCCTTGCTTGTTATCCTGCTTTTTGTGTGCAACTTTCTGCTCACTATCAGCTGGCCACCAAAATGGTGCTGGAGCTTGTTGCCAAGGCTACGAAGTATTTTTTGTGGGGATAGATAAATATCAACGCCATTTGGCACTTTTTTTATTTTTGCTATATACGCATTTTCATTTTTCTCTATTTCTTTTACAGCAAATTCAACTGCTTCATTGCCTGTGTTTCTCAATTGCAGAATCCCCTCGAAATAGTCTTTATTGCCTATCATTGTTCTAACCCATAGCGGAAATGGTAAATTTTTATACATTTTGTTACCATTTCCTGATATATCAAATGTATATATATGTACGAAAATTTAGCACATTTGCTATAAAAACAAAAGCTTTTTATTCTTTTTAATAGTTTTCTGGTTTTATGAATAAAAATGAGTTTAAAAAACTACTCAAAAAAGTGTGGTATTTCATCTGGGAAGACAACAGCATATGGAGCTGGCTTGTTAACATTATATTAGCATTTCTGCTTATTTTATTTATTGTGTATCCAGGCTTGGGTTTTTTACTGACAACCAGTCATCCTGTTGTTGCTGTCGTAAGCGAAAGCATGGAGCACAATATGGAATTTGATGCATGGTGGGAAAAAAACAAGGATTGGTATATTGGAAGTGGGATTAACAAACAATATTTTAAAACATTTTCATTAAAAAACGGCTTTAACAAAGGGGATATTATGGTTTTAGTTGGCAGGGATGCAGAGAATATTGAGGTTGGTGATATAATAGTTTTCAGAAGCAGTAAGAAAGACCCCATAATACACCGGGTTGTTAAAAAAATGGAAGATGATGGGATCTATTTCCAAACAAAAGGGGACAATAACAAGGATTCTATAAAAAGCATTGTGCTGGATGAAACAAATTTAAGAGAAGAGGTTATAATAGGAAAAGCTGTTTTAAGAATTCCCTTTTTAGGTTATATAAAAATAATATGGAATAAATTTATTGGAGCCCAATATTGTAAAATAACAAATAATTTTTTCCCATGTAGAAGATGAAGGCATGGTTTGTTGATATACTGAAGCCAATGGATTTGGTATAGGAGAAATACAAAAATTATTATATAAGCACTTAAAAAGTCAATAAAATGTTTTGTCCGAAATGCGGTTCTGTGTTGTTGCCTAAAAAGGAGGGCAGCAAGAAAATACTTGTATGCAGCTGCGGCTATAAAAGCAGCAATGTAGAGCTCACTAAGCTGACAGAGACTGTAGCTAAAAAAGACAAGGAGGTAGAGGTCATAGAGAAAAAGATAAATATACTTCCAAAGACTAAGGCCAAATGCGAGAAATGCGGGCATGACTCTGCTTTTTTCTGGACCGTACAGACTCGTGCAGGTGACGAACCGGAAACTAAATTCTTGAAGTGCGAGAAATGCGAATATACCTGGAGAGATTATGATTGAGAAGTTGGTGTTTGATACGTTGGCACTTCTTTAATAGTGCTCCCTTGTGGAGTTTGATTTAGGTCTGTCATTAGAATATCGTATCTATTTTCTTCTAACAATTTATGTCCGTTATTATTTGTAGGTGCTGTATATACTTCAATCCCTAATGTGAACATTTAAATATAATCTTTGAAATACTAGTTAAAAAGGGGTGCTAGATGTCATTAAGGCTTATTTTCAATCTCATAACAATTTCTGGTATTTTCAGTAAGAGTGGTGACCTAGATATTTTACCTCCGCCACCACCGTTTCCTGAGATAGGAACGGAATATAAGGAAGCAAAAGAAGTCCAGAAGGTAAGGAAGCAAAAAGAGAAAGAGCTTGAGCTTCAGAGGAGAAGGGAAGAGAAAGAAAAGCTGGCTGAAAAACGCAGAAAAGAAAAGTTAAGTGAAGAAAATAAGAAAAGAAAAAAGAAGAAAGTCTTTGATTTCTTTCATAGCAAGGGTTTAGTTAAGACAGAACAAGAGAAAAAAGTGCTTGTAAAGCAGAAACGTGAATACATAAAGAGCAGAGAGATGGCTAAAAGGAAAGAATTTGAAAGAACAAGAAAATTAGAAGAGAAAAAAGCAAGAGAAATTGGAAGAATAAGGAGACAAGGAGAGAAAGCGCTTGAGCTTCAGGGGAAAAAGCAAGAGAAAGAAAGAAAAGAAATAGAAAAAAGACAGCAAAAGGAACTTAAGCTTAAGAAAGTAAAAGAGCATGAAGTGATACATAAAGAAGAAGAAAAACCGAAGAATACCTTTTTTGGAAAGATTTTTGGAAAGAAAAAAGATGAATATGACCTGGCTAAAGAACTGGAAGAGATAGAAAAAATAACGCCAAAACCAGTAAAAGAGGAAAAAGCCAAACTGGAGATACCAGAGCTTATATCCCTGAAGACAGAGAAATTTGGGAAGAAAACATCAAAGACTGAAGAAGTTATAAAAGAAGAGGATGAGATACAAAAAGCAATCAGTGGAATGAAGGGGAAGGCGCCTTCTATTATAAAAGAGTTGTTCAAGAAAAAAGAGTGTGTAGAGGACAAAATAGGAACTCCCGAGGTAATGCCAAGAACCTATGATAAAATAGATTATATTGGGGAAATAGAGGAAAAGATGCACAAAGCAAGGTTAGCATTAATGGACTTTAAGTTCGATAGAGCCAAGAGAGTTTACATTGAGATAATGAAGATGTACAATGAGATAGAGCCAAAAAAGAAAGCAAAAGTCTACCAAGATATTAAGGATTTATATTATGAGAGGAAAAGTGCAGAGAAATTTGGGAAGTAGTTATTTTAATTCTTATTATTTTCCAAGGTTGGTGTGAATTGTGAGCGAGTTCGCAACGAGCTCACTCGCATGTCACAGCTTGTGCACAAATTGCCAATTCGTGAATTGCGAGCGAACTCGCTTCGCTCGTCGCGGGCGGTGCTCCGCAGGATTGTGATGTTAAACCTGAGCGAAGCGAAGTTGAGAGGCATGTTAAGGCTCCGCACAAGCGCGAATTAGGCTTCGCACCAACTTCTATTTTTCCATAAATTTAATAAATTCAACATTTTTCTTATTTTTATGGTCAAGGGTGTTTTTATTGTTCTGGATGGGCTGGATGGTTCTGGAAAGAGTGAGATGGTAAAGATTTTGCATGATTATCTTTCAAAAAACAATAAGTCTGATGTTTTAATGACTAGGGAGCCTACAAACGGAAAGTATGGAAAAGAAATAAGGGGTATTTTAGCAAGGGAAAAAGACCCCAATATAAATAGTCAGAAGCTGCTTGGGCTGTTCATGAAAGACAGGGAAGAGCACTTAAAAAATACAATTATTCCGTTTTTAAACAAATCAAATGGGCATGACACCAATATAATAATATGTGACAGGTATTATTACTCAACCATTGCTTTCCAAGCAACTCAGGGCTTAGACATAAAAATGCTAATTGAGCTAAGCAAAGAATTTTTGAGTCCGGATATTGTGTTTATATTGGATATAAAGCCGGAAATTGCACTGGAAAGAATAAAAGGCAGAGAAAAAGAAAAGTTTGAACAGTTTGAATTTATGAGCAGGCTAAGAGAGAATTTCCTGGAACTTCCCGAATTTTTGACAGACAATATTAAAATTATAGATGCTTCAAAAGATAAAGATATGGTTTTTAATGTGATAAAAGAAGAAGTCGATAAACTGCTTTAAAGTAAAACAATCAATTTTGCTCTTCTTCATCTTCCTCTTCTTTTTTCTCTTCAAATTCATCCAACTTCTTGTTTTTCTGCATTGTTTTGTAGCTTACTGGCATTTTTCCACCTCTTTTAAAGACCTGTACTCCCAAAACCATCTTCATTTCTTGTTGTATTGCTTAGCTCTTCAGTTTCTTTAAATAGAACTTCCTCGATTTTTGCAAATATGATTTGACCTATTTTCTTTCCTTTCTCAACTTTATACGGCTTATCGCTAAGATTGATTAAGGGTACTTTTATTTCTCCTCTGTAGCTACTGTCTATTGTTCCAACGGCGTTAGCATGGCTTATTCCATGGTTTAGGGCTAAGCCACTTTTAGGCCTTACCTGTCCTTCATAGCCATGAGGAATTTCCATCTTTAGCCCAGTCGGTATTAGTTTGCGCTCCATTGGTCCCAAGGTATGTTCTTCAGCAGCGTAAAGATCAACTCCAGAATCTCCTTTGTGGGCATAGTTTGGCGTGGGAATATCAGAAATCTTTTGCATCTTTATTGTAATAGCCATTTTAGAGATAAAATTTCCATTAGTAAGCTTATATTTAAAGAATGTTGAATTTGAAACTATAGTTTGAAAAATTATTTATTTTATGTAAATTATTCTTTAACAAAATCCATTAAAGATTCTAAATTATGGTGCAATATCTCTCCACTTTCGGGGTTTATTTTCATATTTAATGTCCTGAATGAGTGCATCACAAAGGTTATATTCCATACAGTTCCAAATTGCTCCAGGTTCTGCAATATTGTTATTGTTTTACTTACTAACTCCTTGGGATATTTTTTCTTCTGGAATTCTTCTGCTTTTTTCAATATTTTTTCAAACATAAGTTTTGCTTTTTCTATTTCTATTGGTTTTACCTCCATATCTGGTTTTTTGAATATTTCTTCTTCTTGTTGCATTTGTATAAAATTGTCATCAACAATAAAAGTTAGTACTTTGTCTGTTGATTTATTGTAAAATCCCAGCTGCCAGGGAGCATCCTTATTGGCCTCAATCATTTTGAATGCATAAGAAAAAAAGGCGTTTTTATTTTCACTGATTCCTTCCTTGAATTCTTTGCTTTTTTTTAGTTTTTCTAATGATAGATCTAATTCCATATTTTTCTGATTATGGTATAAATTTAAATATGTTTGTATATTGCTCTATTGCATGCCAATTGCACTAAATGTTGTAGAACAAAAAGACCTTAAGAATAAACAAAGATACAGCGAGGGCTACAGGCTAGTTGGAAATCATTCTGCGGTTAAGATTTGTGAATATTGTAAAAAAGCTATTACTGGCAAAGATGTTTGTTACAAGAATACTTTTTATGGTATTGAAAGCTGGAGATGTGTTCAAATGTCTCCTACTTTCTTTTGCGACCATAGGTGCGTTTTTTGTTGGAGAGATATAGAGTATGTATGGCCAAAATGGCAGGGCCCTGTGGATGATCCTAAAGATATTGTTGAGGGTTGTATTAAGGCCCATATAGAACTATTACAAGGCTTTAAAGGAAATTCTGAGGCTATAGCTGAAAAAGTTAAGGAAATGGGAAAACCATTGCATTTTGCTATTTCTTTGACAGGAGAGCCAACAATGTATCCAAAGCTTCCTGAGATGATTGATTTTATCAAGGAAAAAGGAATGACCGCTTTTTTGGTTACTAACGGCACTATACCATTTATGGTTGAAAAATTAATTGCTCATCAACCTACCCAACTTTACATAAGTGTTTATGGCCCGAATAAAGAAATTTACCAAAAAACAGCTAATCCAATATCTAAAGACGCGTGGGAAAAATTACATAAAAGCTTGTCGATTATGCATAAATTCAAAAGAAATGTAGTAAGGCTTACTCTAGTAAAAAATTATAATTTTGTTGATCCAGAAGGTTATGCTAGATTAATTGAAAAATATAAGCCAATGTTTGTTGAGTGTAAGGGTTTTAGTTTCATAGGCCATGCTCAAGAAAGATTACAAGTTCATAACATGCCTTATAATGACGAAGTATTAGAATTTGCAAAGAAAATACAGCAAAATTCGTCCTATAAACTTATTGATTCTAAAAAAGAGAGCAGAGTAGCATTATTGGCAAGAGATGATTTCAAAGATAGAAAAATGAATTTTGAAGGTTTGTAAAAAGTTTTAAATATTAAACCTGATTCTTACATTTTAGGATGGTTGGGTTTCGATTTGAAGGGTTGAATAAGAATCGTACTTTTTTGAAATATTTTATTTAAATTTTTATTATCTTCCCATAAGGCCCGGGATTGATTATTTCTGTTCCTTTTATCTTATCTTTTTTGCCAAAGTTTTCATGCAGATGCCCGCATATATACAAATCTATTTTATTTTTAATAATGAAGTGTTTTAATGTCTTGTTTCCGCAATGGCTTCCTACAATTAAATCAAGCTTTGTTCTGTAGGGTGCTGCATGCGTTATAAAGATTATTTTTTTGTTTTTGTTATTTTTTATTATTTTTTGAAATTTTTTTCCTGTTTTGTAGAAATCTGGCTCTGTCAATGAAAATCCTCCGCCGCCATAACCTAAAAAGATGTGGTTACCCTGCCTGTATTGTTTTTTATGGACAAAAATTATATTTTTGTATTTTTTGCATAATTTTCTCAGGACCTTGTCTGTCTCATGATTTCCATGAAGCATCAATGTTTTTTTCTTTAGCTTATTTAATTTATTCAGAATAAAATTAAGACCCTGCTCAAAAATAGAAACATCTCCTGCACAAACTAACAAATCAGGTTTTTGCTTTTTTACTTTGGATTTTATTTTTTTGAATGCGACTGATGATAAATGCAG
>JASMFO010000027.1 GCA_030751755.1 Candidatus Woesearchaeota archaeon | reverse complement strand
TATTTAATAGATTTTTCAATAGTTTTCCTTTAATATAATTTATTTCTAATGTATCTTTCTCATTGTTGCTTATTAATTTTGGAACTGGAAAGTTTATTTTTTGTAATTTATCAAGAACTTTTGCCTCTCTTTTTGTCCTTGTCTTCCTTAATCTATCATCTATTTCTTTGATTCTATATTTCTTCCTAAATCTATCTTTAACTACATTATTCTCTACTAAAAATAGTTTTGATTCCGCTCCTTGTGCTATTAGTTTCATATTAAAACTAGCCCCGCCAGGATTCGAACCTGGGTCGCAACCTCCAGAGGGTCGCATCATTGACCACTAGACCACGGGGCTATACAATAAAGAAAAATACTATCACTTTTAATATGTTTTGTTAGAAATTAAGATGATTGTTCTGATTTCTGTTCTTTCTCTGCTGTATCTTTAGCTTCTGTTTTCTGTGTATCTTTGCTTTCTTTAACTGTTTCCTTGTTCTCTTTAACTTCGCTCTTTTCTTCTTTTGCTTTTGATTCTTTCTTCTCTGCTGCTTTGCTTTCTGCCTTTTTGGCATGTTTTTCCTTTTTAGCAGCTTTTGCCTGATTCTGGGCTTCTTTCTTTTTTTCTAAATCCACTATTTCCATAGACCTTATCTCACATATTCTCAATGGATGTATCTTATTAAGGTCTTTTTTTAAAAAAGCCTGTAATTTATGGGTTATCATATCATTAACAAGGTTATCATAACTAACAGAGTTTATGTATTTTACAATAAAATCCTGGGCATTCTTCCTCATTTTTGTTGCGACAGAACCAGTTGTTGCTGACCTTGCTATTAAAAGAGGCTTAATTTGTAGATTTTTATTATCAGAAGTCTTGCACAAGAAGGACATGTTAATTTTCTCAATATTTCTCCTAATCAGTCTTCTGATAGATGACTGCGCCATATAATAACCAATAACGTCTGCAAAAGCTTTGCCATTTTGGACATTAGCAACCTTAAATTTGACGTTAATGTTCTGCCTCTTTACATCATTTGTCAGATTCATAAGATTTTGGATTATGCTTTTTCCAATCATTTGCTCCGGCTCATACACATAAGTTTCGCCTAAAACAGTGTTCTGGAATATTTTCGGAGCTAGTATAGGACACCATTCCTTCCTGATTACTTTTGCTTTTACCATGGTTTAAGAGAAAATACAGTTGATTTAAAAAGATTTTGTATTATTTGTATTTTAATTTTAATAATAGTATTATAAGTGATAAAATAAGAGTAAAAAAATTCGCGACAATAATGGGCAAAGAATTAATCAAAATCCCATATGCAAGCCACAGAACAACCCCTATTGTCAGTGTCACAACCCACACTAATGAAACATCTCTTGTCAGTTTAGTTTTCCATGCCTTCAAAACTTGAGGCACGAGACATACAGTTGTTAACGTTCCTGCCGCAAATCCTATAATTTCTATATAAACCATCTTTTATCAGTATATTGTTTAAATGTCTAAATTGGCAACTTCCTTTGCATGCTGTTGTATGAAATCTCTTCTAGGCGCTACTTGATCTCCCATCAAGATTGTAAATATCTTATCTGCTTCAACTGCATCTTCCAGGCTTACCTGCAGTAAAGTCCTATGTTCTGGATCCATAGTTGTTTCCCATAATTGCTGGGGATTCATCTCACCAAGACCCTTGTATCTTTGCAGAGATGCACTCTCTCTTCCTATCTTCTTAAATAATTTCTCAAGTTCTTCATCAGAGTATACATAATGCACTTTCTTGTTTTTGACAACCTTATATAATGGGGGCTGTGCTATGTAAACATTGCCTGCTGCAATCAATGGGTTAATATGCCTGTAAAAGAAAGTTAATAGTAAAGTCCTTATATGGGCTCCATCCACATCAGCGTCTGTCATAATTATGACCTTATGATACCTTAATTTATTTACATCAAATTCCTCACTCACGCCCGTACCTAAGGCAGCAATCATAGTAGTTATTTCGTTATTCTCGAAGATTTTATTCAATCTTGCTTTTTCTACATTAAGGATTTTTCCTCTTAAGGGCAATATTGCTTGAAAATTTCTATTCCTTCCTTGCTTTGCTGAACCACCAGCACTATCTCCTTCCACAATATAAAGCTCACATTTCGTAGGATCCTTCTCTGAGCAATCAGCTAATTTCCCAGGCAAAGAATGTGAGTTTAAAGCACCTTTTCTTCTCGTTAATTCGCGAGCTTTTGCAGCAGCTTCTCTTGCCTTAGCTGAATTAATGCACTTCCCCACAACCAGTTTAGCAATACTAGGATTTTCTTCCAGAAATATTCCTAAATTCTCATTAACCAAGCTTTCAACAATGCCCTTAACTTCAGAGTTTCCAAGCTTTGTTTTTGTCTGGCCCTCAAACTGCGGTTCCTGCAGCTGAACAGAAATTACAACACTCAAACCTTCCCTTACATCATCGCTGGAAAGCTTTGCATCATCAAGCTTCAATTTTTCTGCATAGCTGTTCATTGTTCTTGTCAAAGCTGTTTTAAAGCCTATCAAATGAGAACCTCCTTCTTGAGTATTTATGTTATTCGCAAAAGTAAAAATATTTTCCTGGTAGCCCATATTGTACTGAATAGCAATCTCCATCTTGATTCCATTTTTTTCTTTTTCAAAATATATCACTTTATGCAGAGGATTTTTGTTTTTATTCAGGAGCTCAACAAAGCTTACAATGCCCCCTTCATATTGGAATTCTTGCTTTTTGTTTGTTCTTTCATCAAATAAGGTTATATGAATCCCTTTGTTTAAGAAAGCAAGCTCTCTTAATCTGCTGGCTAATGTCTCAAAATGAAATTCTGTTTGAGGAAAAATTTCTGGATCAGGCAAAAATGTTACATTTGTTCCTTTATCATTACACTCCCCAACAATCTTAAGTTCTGTTATTGGGGTCCCTTGTGCATATTTTTGCTGGTATATTTTTCCATTTCTCCTCACCTCTACGCTTAATTCTTTAGATAAGGCATTTGTTACAGAAATACCAACACCATGTAAGCCACCAGAAACCTTGTATGTTCTTTTATCGAACTTACCACCTGCATGTAGCTTAGTCATTACAATTTCCACAGCTGGTTTGTTGAATTTTGGATGTATATCTACAGGTATGCCGCGCCCATTATCTATAACTGTTACAGAATTATTCTTATGGATTATTACAACAATCTTGCTGCAAAAACCAGCTAAAGCCTCATCTATGCTGTTATCCACAGCCTCAAAAACTAAGTGGTGTAAACCTCTCAAAGATGTGTCTCCTATGTACATCGAGGGTCTTTTTCTTACTGCACTTAAACCGGTTAAAACCTGGATGTCTTTTGCTCCATATTCATCCTTATTTTCTTCCATTTTGCATATATTTTACTTTAGTTTTTTGACTAAATCTTGGTTGTTTTAAATGAAAAATTTATGCCAGATTTAGGCCTACAACGGTATAAGGATTATGGTTGATATTATTTAAATGTTTCGCTTCATTTTACCGTCGAGAAAATGGATTTTATTGGTGATTTTTGGCTATTTAATTTCAATATTGAAAATAAATATAAAAAATAATTGTTTTCTGAACCTTTTTAAACACCAAAATTTTCTATTTCTTTATGCAAAAATACAAGTTTTTAGAGCACACTGCAGATACCAAATTCCAGGCTTATGGAAATAATATGGGAGAGGCTTTTAGTAATGCAGCTCTAGCTATGTTTTCAGTAATCACAGATACAAAAAAAATTAAGAAAAAGATTAAAAAAGAAATTAAAGTTAAAGGAACAGATTTAAAATCATTGCTGTATAATTTCTTAGAAGAATTGTTGTTTTTATTAGATACTAATAGCTTTTTATTAAACAAAATTGAAAAAATATCAATAAAAAAAATGAAGGGAAAATATAGTTTAAATGCTACTGTTGTAGGAGATAAAGCAGATAACTATGAAACAAGTGGAGATATAAAGGCTGTAACGTATAATGAAATGGAAATAAAAGAAAATGATAAAGTAATGGTGCAGGTTGTGCTGGATTTGTGATTGTACGTCTAAGATGAAAAATAAAATGGCAAATTCTAATAATAACAGAATAATAACTGAGGCTATTAATAATTATAACAGATACAGAAAGCCAGAAGCAGTTGCAGAATTAATCAGTTTTAAAGATAATAAATCGATAATAAAATTCTCAGGACATTTCAGACATACTTGTTGCGTAAATGATTATTTTGATGATTTTGTTGTTGAATGTAATAATAAAGTTAAAATTAAGGAAATAAAAGAAAAAAAAGAGTTTTATTTGGTTGAATTTAGTCCTATTGATAAGTAAGTTATTTAAAGAAGGAAAAATTCTTTTATTTGAAAATGGAACTTAAGAAAATAAACGAATTTACATGGCAGATAGATAAACAAGATTCTATGAAAGTGCCTACTATAATCTATGCTTCTGAGAAACTCTTGGAAAAAATAAAGCAGGACAAAACACTAGAGCAAGCAAAAAATGTTGCGTGTCTTAAGGGAATACAAAAAGCTTCCTATGCTATGCCTGATGCACATCAGGGATATGGATTTAGTATAGGCGGAGTTGCAGCATTTGACATGGATGAAGGCATTATTTCTCCAGGGGGTGTTGGTTATGATATTAATTGTGGTGTAAGGTTACTAAGGACCGACCTAAAGGCAGATGATGCCTTATCAAAAAGAAAACAGTTCTTAGATGAAATTCACAAAGAAGTTCCTGCCGGAGTAGGCAAAGGTGGAATTACAAAAGTTACTAAAGATGTTTTAATGGAAGTTTTAAGCAAAGGGGCAAAATGGGCAGTTGAACAGGGTTATGGAACTGCTGATGACCTGCAGAAAACAGAAGAATATGGAAACATGAAAGCCGATACAAATGCAGTTTCTGAAAGGGCCCTGCAACGTGGCATACCCCAATTAGGAACTTTAGGAGCTGGAAACCATTTTCTTGAAATGCAGAAAGTTGACCAGATTTTTGATAAGGAAATTGCAAAAAGTTTTGGTATCGATGAAGCAGGGCAGATTATGGTTATGATTCATTGCGGCAGTAGAGGACTAGGACATCAGGTTGCTTCTGATTATATCAAAAAAATGGAAGATAAATATGGTACTCAGGGTTTGCCAGATAGAGAGTTAATAAACGCTCCAATAAGCTCAGAACTAGGCCAGAAATATTACAATGCAATGTGTGCTGCTGTAAATTTTGCATTTGTCAACAGGCAGATGATCACGCACTGGACAAGGGATGTTTTCAAAAAAGTTTTTGGAAGCTCTGAAGGAATGAATCAGGTTTATGATGTTTGCCACAATTTAGCAAAATTTGAAAAGCATGAAATTGATGGTCAAAAGAAAGAAGTTTGTGTTCATAGAAAAGGCGCTACTAGAAGCTTTGGCCCTGGACGTGTTGAAGTACCAGAGGTTTACAGGAATATAGGACAGCCAGTTATTATTCCTGGAAGCATGGGAACTGCTTCTTATCTAATGGTTGGAACAAAAAAAGCTGAAGAGATTTCATTTGGAAGCACAGCTCATGGCGC
>JASMFO010000026.1 GCA_030751755.1 Candidatus Woesearchaeota archaeon | reverse complement strand
ACCTTAGAAGAGCAAACCTTGTAGGAGCAGACCTTATAGGAGCAGACCTTAGAGAAGCAAACCTTGTAGGAGTAGACCTTGGAGGAGCAGACCTTAGAGAAGCAGACCTTAGAAGAGCAGACTTTTATGGAGCAGACCTTAGAGAAGCAGACCTTAGAAGAGCAAACCTTGGAGAAGCAGACCTTAGTGGAGCAGACCTTAGAGGTACAAATCTTATAGGAACAAACCTTAGAAGAGCAAACCTTAGAGAAGCAGACCTTAGGGAAGCAGACTTTTATGGAGCAGACCTTACACGTATTAGTTATAACAACAAAACCAAATATGATGAAGGTAGTTCTTTGGATATTTATATTAAACAAAATAAATAATCATATGATTAAAATGGGATTAATTGATGTTGCTAAACAATATATGTCTACATATATGCCTCCTGAAGGATCTAGACCTTATGTAGGTGCTGCAACGGAGGGGGGTGCTGAGGGGTTAGCAATAACTGCTATTGCTGAATTGGTTGAAGCAAATAGTGGTAGGGATGGTACAGCATCAGATATTAAAGCATTTGGTGTAGTTGTATCTGGTGTTAAGAGTCTTTTAAGTGTAAGTTTAGAAGGATTGCTCAAAGGCGATGATTTTAATGCTAGAGAAAGCATTATTAGAGAATCAACAAAATTTGGTGCTACTGTCGGAGTTATCTATGCACCTAAACTAGTACAAAAGATTAATCAATTAGTAAAATAATTATTTTATTCTTAATCAAATGTTTATTTGGTGAGGTTTTTAATGCGTTCTTGAATACTGAGGTAATATGGGATTAAAAGAAACTAGGACAGAGCAATAGAATTGAAAATTAGAAAGGTTTTAAAAATATATTAAAATTCTGAAATGCAATGATGAATTCATATCTACCAAATTTTATCAAGGAGTTTTATAAGGAACACAACATAGGATTACTTGCAGCTACAGTAGCTTTTGCAGCATCTATCTCCTGGGCTGCAGCTGGTATTTCTATTCCACAACATCACCCAGGAGATGTTGCAAGTGATTATAGTTGTGGTACTGCTTATGGGAGGCTTATTGGTACAAGAACTTTTGATTTCATACCTAATTTTGAGGTGGATCGATACAATAGAAGTTTAATGGAAATGGTTACTAGTAGCCATGGAATGGTAGTTAGAGAAGAAAAATCTGAATTAATGAATTTTGTTGGTCATTTCCGTAATTTAAGGAACATCGATCCTACAGTGTTTGATTTCTTTATGCCGGAATATAGTGAAAATGGAAGAATCTTTAAACTTAAGGAAATATCCAAAAATAAACAAAATCAAGTTCTTGAGGAAATATGTAAGGTAATGGAAGAAACCCAACAGAAGCCATAATGTAGGCTATGATATACTTTTAATAGAAATCAGATTCTTGCAGGGAATGTCTTATGAAGGTTTTATAAAAGGCGTTGAAAATTCGCTTGATAAGATTGTTTCACATGCTGAATACCACAAGGATATTGTTAACTCTTAATTAAAAACACGTAAAAAAATCAGTAATGATTATTCAAGAATAGCCTTAATTCTTCTTATTCCAGCAGCAGAACTTTCTTCTTTTTTTATCTTGAAATGGCCTAATTCTTTTGTATTCTTGACGTGAGGCCCTCCGCAGATTTCTATTGAGAAATTGCCTACAGTATAAATAGAAACGTTTTCAGCATACTTATGCTCAAACACTCCTTGTACATTTTTCTTTTTTGCCTCTTCTAAAGTCATTTCTTCTTTTTTAATTTGTAAGCCTTCTTTTATTTTTTTATTGACTAAATCCTCAATTTTTTTAATTTCTTCCTGGGTTAGTTTCCTGTCAAAATTAAAGTCAAACCTTAATCTTTCTGGTGTTATGTTAGAGCCTTTCTGAACTATGTTCCTATTTTTAAAAACAATTCTTAAAGCTTCATTTAACAAGTGTGTAGCTGTATGTAATCTTTTTGTTTCTTCTGAGCTGTCAGCTAAGCCACCTTTAAATCGCTTTTCTGCACCTACCCTGGAAAGTTCCTGGTGTTTTTTGAATTCTTTTTCAAATTCTTCTTTATTAAAAGTTAAACTTTTTTCTTCTGCTAATTCTTGCGTCATTTCTAAAGGAAAGCCATAGCTTGAGAATAATAAGAATGCCTCTTTTCCTGTTATTTTTACTCCTTTTTTAATTAATTTGTTGAATTCTTTTAAACCAGTTTCTAATGTTTTTTTGAATTTCTTTTCTTCTTTCTCAAGCTCTTTAAGAATAAAATTTTTATTTTCATTTAATTCGGGATAATCATCCTTACAAATTTTAATAATAATTTTTGCTATTTCCGATGAAAAGTTTTCTTTTTCTATTCCTAAAATCCTAGAATGTCTTGTGGATTTTCTTATTAATCTTCTTAAGGTATACCCTTGATCAAGGTTGCTTGGAGCAATATTCTCTGCTAAAATGAAAGTAGCAGCCTTTAAGTGGTCTGTTATTATCCTTATTGATTTTATGTTCTGTTCTTTGGCATTCTCTTTTATCTTTTCTATTATTGGGGCAAAACTTTCAATTTCATACACTGTTTTTTTGCCCTGCAGCATTGCTGCTGTTCTCTCAACCCCCATTCCTGTATCAACAGTTTTTTGTTTTAATGGCAGATATTTTCCCTCTTTGGTCTTATTGTACTGTATAAAGACATCATTCCAGACCTCAAAGTATTTTCCGCAGCTGCAGCCTGGTTTGCATTCTTTGCTACATTTATTTTTTCCAGTATCCATAAAAATTTCTGTATCTGGACCGCATGGTCCAGTTTGACCGGCAGGGCCCCACCAGTTATCTTCTTTTGGCAGATAAAAAATCCTTTCTCCAGGAATTCCCAAGCTCTTCCATATTTTTACTGACTCATCATCCTTTGGAGCATCCTTGTCTCCTTTAAAAACAGTAATGTATAGTTTGCTTTTATCCAAGCCAAGCCATTTTTTTGATGTCAAGAATTCAAAACTCCATGAAATCGCTTCTTTTTTCCAGTAATCACCTAAAGACCAGTTTCCAAGCATCTCAAAGAACGTTAAATGCGTTGAATCACCAACTTCATCTATATCTCCTGTTCTAATGCATTTCTGGACATCAACTAATCGTTTCCCTGAAGGATGAGGTTGGCCCATTATGTATGGAACAAGAGGATGCATTCCCGCTGTAGTAAATAAGACAGTTGGATCATGCTCGGGAATCAGAGAAGCAGAACTGATTAGTTTGTGCTGTTTTTCCTTAAAAAATTCAAAATATTTTTTCTTTAAATCTTTAGCATTCATGATTTGGATAAGGATGA
>JASMFO010000025.1 GCA_030751755.1 Candidatus Woesearchaeota archaeon | reverse complement strand
AAAGAAGCGGAAGTTAATTATTGTAAAGAATGTAATGAGCCAGCTTCTAAAGATAAATGCAATGCCTGCAAGTATGTGGAAAAATTAGAGAAGGCAAAAATTGAAATTTAGTCTCCTTTTTGATAATCTTTTATAAGCATCCTCATACGCTATATTGTTTTTCAATGCCCATTTTTCAGTGCCATCAGTAGTTATCGCTATATGCTTAGGCATAATCATCTTTAGAACATACTTCCCCTTTTTTATTATGCCTTTTATTCTTTCAAGCACCATTGATAACCCCCAATTAGGTATTAGTAATAACTTTTATAAATATTATTGTTTTAAGCTTTAAAATGACTATCGCTGCATTAATTTATCCTATTGCAAATATACCTCTGACTATCCTTATTCCATATACTATCGGATTTTTAGTTTTGTTAATAGGATCCTACACAGATATAAAGACAAGAGAGGTTCCGGACTGGGTTAATATTGGACTGATAGGCGTAGGTTTTGGAATAAATCTTATTTTTTCGGTTATTTATTCTAATATAAATTTTATAGTTTCCAGCATAATTGGATTTGCAATCTTTTTTGCCCTTGCATGGTTTATGTTTTACTTCGGACAGTGGGGCGGAGGAGACAGCAAGATGATAATGGGTTTAGGGGCTTTAATAGGAATAGATATTTTTTCCAAAAGCCTTACATTAATATCCATACTACAATTTTTTATTGCAGCTTTCTTAGTCAATGCCATGCTTGTAGGCGCTTTATATGGGATCCTATGGAGCATTTTCATGATTTTCAGGAACCTGAAAAAATTCATCAAGGAATTTAAAAAATCAATAAAGAATAAAAAAACTGTATTGGTGAAAAGGATAGTATTTGTTTTGTTTATGCTCTTAATACTAAGCGCTATTTTTATTCCTGATAAATATATTAAGTTGATGTTATTCTACCTTGCTGTTGTTTTAATATTAACATTCTATCTTTGGATCACAATAAAAGCAGTTGAAAATGCATGCATGCTAAAATATGTCAAACCACAAAAGCTTACTGAAGGAGACTGGATTGCTAAGGATGTTAAAGTAAACGGAAAATTTATTACAGGACCAAAGGATTTGGGTATTGAGAAAAAGAATATTAAAAAATTGATAGAATTCTATAAAAGAGGCAAGATTAAGAAGATATTGATCAAAGAAGGAATTCCTTTTGTTCCAAGCTTTTTTGTTGCTTATATCGTTACTTTGATTTATGGTAATTTGGTGTTCTTGATTATCTAAGGTATCCTCTTCATCTGCTTAGAAATGTAATCTTCTTCATCGTCATCTGAAATTGATTGTGTCGGCTGTATCTCTGCGTTTTCAAGTATTGTTTTTGGCTTTTCTACATTTTCAATCTTTCCAACACCAACATTCTGTATTTGCTCTTTAAGCTTAAGCTCAACAGTGGACATTTCCTCTTCTGTCAGCTGTTTGGTCTTCCATTGGAGGTTTACTCCGTCATTTTCTTTTCTTGGTATAACATTGACCATGAAATGAGCTACAGTCTGGCCAGCTGGAATTCCGTTAGCAACAAATATATTTGTTCCCTGCACTTTTAGATTTTCAAATATAGCAGAAGAAATTTTATTCGCAACTGAAAAAAGATTTGCAAGCTCTTGGTCAGGCACTTGCTCAATAATAGGATAATGGTTTTTTGGAATCACAAAACAATGCCCGGGGTTAGCTCCATTTACATCTACAACTGCTAAGATTAAGTCATCTTCATATACTTTATAGGATGGAACTTTATTCCCTACAATCTGGCATATCAAACAGCTTTCCCTTGTTTTCATTTTTTATCCAGGTCCTAAAACTTTTGCTATATCGTCAAGATTTATGCTTTCTCCACTTCCACTCTTTTTTTCTTTTTTTGTTTCTTTATTTTTGATTGGTTTTTTCTTTTTATGTTGTTTTTTTTCCTTGAACTTTGCTTCTACCACTTTTTTCTCCCTTGGCATTTTAAGCAGTGTTGGAACAACTTTCGTTTCCTCTGCTTTTGCACCTAAGCTCTCAGACAATATTTTTCTTGTCGCCTGCAATTCTTCTTCTGAAATTGTTTTTTGAGGAACTTGGAACTTTACTCCATCATTTTCTTTTCTTGGTATTAAATGGGCCATGAAGTGCTGTGCGCGCTGGCCGGCAGCAACTCCATTAGCTACTATAATATTTGAGCCTTGCACTTCTAAAGCCCTTAAGGAAGAATTAGACAATGCCTTCGCAACTGCGAAAATATGGCTTATTTCATCATCAGGAATCTGGGGCATGATAGAATAATGCTCTCTGGGCATAATGAGAATATGTCCTGGGTTAGCTGGATTAACATCAAGAATTGCAATTACATCATCATCTTCATATACTTTTCTGGACTGGACTTTTCCAGCAATAATCTGGCAGAAAATACACTGCTTTTTCTGGAACTCTTTTAACTCTTCAGGAGACATCTGCTTAATCTTTTCCTGCAAAGCCTTTATCTGTTCAGGACTCATCTGCTGCTGTGGCGCTGGTGCTTGCTGTTCTGGCATATAACTTCCCTTGGATTTGGTTTTTATAAATATTGTTGTTTTTGTCGGAGAATTTAGAATCTTACAGTTTAGATAGAAAAGATTTATAAAATATTTTGATAATTATTACAGTAATGGCAAGATTAGTTCTTGACTTGAACAAATCAATAGAGGAAAATGCATCTGATTATTTTGAGAAAGCCAAGAAGATGAAAAAGAAAATCAAGGGTGCAGAAGATGCATTGCAGCAAAGCATAAAGAAATTAAAAGACCTTGAGACAAAAAAAGAGAAATCAGCAGCAGAAGAGAATGAGAACAAAGTACCTGAAAGAAAAAAGGAATGGTATGAGAAATTCAGATGGTTCATAAGTTCTAAAGGTTTTCTTGTTATAGGCGGCAGAGATGCTACTTCTAATGAAATTGTAATTAAGAAGCATACTGATGCTAATGATTTAGTTCTGCATACAGATATGGCTGGAAGCCCTTTTTTTGTAATCAAATCCGAAGGCAAGAAAATTCCTGAATCTACTATAAAAGAAGCAGCAGATGCAACTTGCACATTCTCAAGAGTCTGGAAACTTGGTTTGCAGATGACAGAAGTCCTTTATGTCAAGCCGGATCAAGTAAGCAAGAAAGCACAATCCGGAGAATATCTGACTAAAGGCGCATTCATGATTTACGGCAAGACCAATTACATGGAAAACAAGGTAAATTTAGCTATAGGAATCACAAAAGATAAAGCAATAATGTCCGGTCCTTTGGAAGCAGTAAAGAAGAATTGCAAGAAGTTCGTTGTCCTGAAGCAAGGTGACGAGAAAGTAAGCTCTATTGCCAAGAAAATCAATTATAAATTAGGAAAGGGCTTGAGTTTGGATGAGATAATTAGGGCTTTGCCTGCTGGTACATTTAGTCTTAAACAATAATTATTTTAATTATTCAATAGATTATTTTAATTATGATTATTATTTAATAGGTTTTCATGAAAATGAAAGGTGAAATCAGAATGAGCCAAATCGAAAAAACTTTCCAATGCAATCAATGCGGTAAATGCTGCAGCCATATCAGAGGAATGATGCCCAGGGAAGATTCCGAATTCATAGAGGAAATGGCTTATGGCAAACTTCCTTTAGTGCAGTTAATTCCGATGGAAAAAATGTCTTTTCCCTTGTGGGACTGGGAAGCTTCGCGTTTCAGGAAATGGCAGGATGAAGTGAAGACTGATAGTAGGATTTTTCCTTCAAGAGGAATTTTAGATTTAAATTCAAACCAAGCAATCATCGTAACTTATTTTATGGATTCTGATGCTTGTCCATTCTTAAGGGACAAGAAATGTGCAATTTATTACACAAAACGCGCTTACATATGCAGATTATTTCCATTCAACCGCGGCCCATTCCTTGATGTTGGAGACAAACCAACAAAAAATAATATGTTTGGGACTTGCGACGGCATGAATGAATTAATGCCATCAATTCCAGAAAACTATGAAGATGTGGTAAAATTCCTTTCAAAAGCATTTCCAGACGGCTCTTTTGAAAATGCAGTTCAGTTTGATTACATAACTGAATGGATTAATAGAACAATAATAAACTTAATGAAAGAGAAAAAATTAAGGCCTGCTATAAATTATCCTTACAATCTTTTCTTGAAAAGGTTCAATAACGCAGAAAAAATAGATTTTACTGATTTTCTTGAGCAAAGTGGTTATATTGACAGCAAAGAAGAATTGATTAAATGGTTTGATGATAATCTAGATGCTAAGCAGAAAATTGAAGAGTTTTTGCAAACACACTGACTAAATAATAATTTTTATAAATACTTAAGATAGGACTTAATGAGAATGATATCTACACAAGAAATGAGGGCTTTGGAAGATAATTGCGGCATTCCAAGAATTGTCTTAATGGAAAATGCTGGCAAAACAATATATAATATTCTAAAGGAAAAATTTGACCTGAAAGACAGAAGAATACTTATTGTACCTTATCATGGAAATAATGGGGGGGATGGTTTTGTCGCTGCAAGATACTTGGCTGATGATACAGAAGTTGATGTTTTGTTTGTTGGAGATGATTCTAAATTAAAAAAAGAGGCATTAGCAAATTTTAAAAAAATAGAAAACAATGAAAAAATACAAATTCTTTCTTTAGAAGCAGTAGATTTTTCTGATTATGATATAATAATCGATGCTATCTTCGGCATTGGAATTGATGGAGAAATAAAGGACCCTTTGGCAACATTAATAACAAATCTTGGAAAATCCAAGACCTATAAAGTATGTGTTGATGTGCCATCTGGCATCAATCCAGATACTGGGGAGAAGGCAAATGTGTTTTTTGAGCCGGATCTGATAATAACTATGCATGACATTAAGAAGGGTTTAGAAGGCTATAAAGATAAAACCATAATTGCCGATATCGGCATTAAAACAATGCCTCCTAAATAGAATACAAGGATAATAAAATGAAGTATATAACAAAAAAAGACATCGAACTGCCAAAAAGAAAGAAGTCGAGCAAGAAGGGGGATAATGGCAGGGTTTTAATTATTGGAGGCTCTAAAGAATATGTTGGGGCGGTTGCCCTTGCTGGCTTGGCTGCTTTAAGGTCCGGTTGCGATTGGGTTACTGTTGCGGCTCCAGAAAAGGTTGCTTGGGCCGTTAACTGTTTAAGCTCTGATTTAATTACTGTAAAACTAAAAGGAGATTATATTTCTTTAAAACATTATGCTCAGATTAATAAA
>JASMFO010000024.1 GCA_030751755.1 Candidatus Woesearchaeota archaeon | reverse complement strand
CCGTAAGTATCCACAATAATTTTTCTTCCTGTTACTCCTGTATCTCCTTCAGGACCGCCAATAACAAACTTTCCAGTAGCGTTTATGTGTATCCTTGTTTTTTCATCTAAGAAATTATCACAAATTGGTTTTATAACATGCTCATTTATCTGCTCCTTTAATTCATTATCTGCTATGTTTTCTGTATGCTGTTGGGCTATCACAACTGCATTCAGTCTTTTTGGCTTACCATCATGATACTCTACACTTACCTGGCTTTTTCCATCAGGCCCAAGGCCTTTAACAATACCTTCTTTTCTCACATATGCAAGCCTTCTTGTCAATTTATGAGCCATAATTACTGGAAACGGCATTAATTCTGGAGTTTCATTGCAAGCAAATCCGTACATCATTCCCTGGTCACCTGCACCTTGCTCCTTATCCTCTCCTTGTCCTTCACTAACTCCCTGTGAGATATCTGCGCTTTGGCTGTGAATGCTTACCCAGACTCCTGCATCCTCGCAGTCAATTCCGAATTCAGGATCAGTATAGCCAATATCCCTTAATGTTCCTCTAACAATCTTTGGCACATTAGCCCAACCCTTTGTTGTTACCTCGCCAGCAACATGAACTGTCCCGGTTGTTGTCAGACATTCAATTGCAACCCTGCTTTTTATATCTTGTTTTATTAAATCGTCCAAAATAGCGTCACTAAGCTGGTCGCATATTTTGTCTGGGTGTCCTTCAGTTACACTTTCAGATGTAAAAAATTCAATCTTTGTCATTTTCATTCTATCCCTCAATTTTATAAAATATTGTCTTTAGTATTGACTTTTGAAACGGTTATAAAAAGATTATTGATAAAAATATTCCGAAAGGAATAAATACTATACATAATTCGCCTCCTATATGCCGTATGAATTAAGTGAAATCAAGAAAATCAGGAAAAGTCTGGGTTTGACGCAGACAGATTTAGCTAAAAGAGCGAATGTGTCTCAAAGCTTAATTGCGAAAATAGAGTCTGATAATATAGACCCTACTTTTACCAAGACTAAGAAAATTTTTGAAACCTTAAATGATTTAGAGAACAAAGAAGAAATTAAAGCAGAAGAATTGATGAACAAGAAAATCATTAGTGTTGCTCCAAACAATAATATTAGGGAATCCATTAATAAAATGAAAAAGTTTGGAATCTCGCAGATGCCTGTTCTGGATGACCATAATGTTATAGGTCTTGTATCAGAATCAACTTTATTGGACGCTTTGATGAGCAAAAAAAGCAAAAAAATAGCAGATATAATGGAAGAAACGCCACCAACAGTTGCAAAGACAGCTTCTGTTAAGGTTGTTTCTAATTTATTGAGGCATTACCCTACGGTTTTGGTTTCTGAATCTGGCAAACTAATTGGGCTGATAACAAAAGCTGATTTGTTGGGGAAGTTGTACAAAGGCTAAATTAAATCCCCCAGTTTCCCAAATCCATAAAGCTTATCCCCGACAATTATAGCATTAAAATTCTTCAAATTATTTTTTAAAAAAGGACCTAAACCTGCTTCCTTTATTATATCCGTACCTTCTGTTACCAGATTAAATGAAGGCTGTGCAACCAGATTATATTTTTTCCATTTTCCGACGAGATAAGCTTTAAATAACTCCACTCTTGGACCTTCTTTAACAGAAACAGCAGGATGTTCATGTCCGATAATAATAGTTTTGACATCTTTCAATAACTTCTTATCGAGGATTGAGTCTCCATGGATAATTAAAATATCCTTTAACTTAAAATGTTCTAAAACCTTAACATTTCTTTTTTTAGCTATTGGACCTAAAATAGTATCGTGATTTCCTTTGATTAAAATTATTTCATTACAGTGTTTTTCAAAGTAGTCTAAGAGTTTTAATGTATGCCTCCATTCCTGGTCAGAAATAGTCCCAAATTCATGCTTTAAGTCACCATT
>JASMFO010000023.1 GCA_030751755.1 Candidatus Woesearchaeota archaeon | reverse complement strand
CTCCTCGTAAGAGGTTATCCCCAATATATCTGTGGGCAAGAGGTCTGCTGTAAATTGTATTCTCTTGAACTTGCAACTTGTTGAGGCTGCCAATGCCCTTACAATTAATGTCTTTGCAATTCCTGGAACCCCTTCTATAAGTACATGGCCGTTTGCCAACAATGCCCGTAGTAACCCATCAATAAGAGGACGTTGACCAACAACGACTTTTGCTACTTCGTTTTTTACTTTGTTTAGGTCAGCACGACATCGCTCTATCAATGTCATATTTACAGGCATATTTCCACCTCTTTTTAAATTAAATTAATTTATAACTATTCGATCAAAGGGGTTTTTCCCCCATATATGGCTTGAAAATTCTTATTTTTGTATACTAATGAAAAAATATTAGTATTGCAATCTGTAGCCCTCATCTTAACTATCGATATTTCCCTTGTTACCTTCCTGTATCTTTTTGCAAGCTGCAAGTATAGTATTCCATCAGCAAGAAAATCCTCCACTTCGTATTTACTGTACGTGCTTTGATCCAGAGGCATCTCAGATAGGATAAACGATGTCAATTTAAGGTCTCTTAAAAATTCAAAAATATGGAATATCTTTGCTCTAGGTTTTTCAAAGTCAGAGAGAACATACAAAGCAGCCAGGGAATCAAGCGCAAATAAATCGCATTTAGACTCTAATTTAAGCTTGCCTACCAGATTTTTAATAGCGCCAAGCCAGTCTCCGCTTGCGCCGAATTTTACATTTTTCATCTTTTTCCTTATAGCTCCTAGGTCGGAAATAATTAAAGTTCCTGTTTTAGACAATTTTACTTTCTTCGCAATTCCATTCGTACCCGAGATATCGCTTAAAACTTCAATGTTTATTTTTGACAAATCAAACTGCATATTTTCCATATGCTTGAGCAATGAGGCGCATGACTGCTCTAGGGTAATATAAATGGCTGTTTTTCCATTAAGAACCTCATTGTACAATATGTTAAAGGACACAGAGGATTTCATTGTTCCAGCGCTTCCGCAAACCAAAACAATATGGCCTTCTGGTATGCCGCCCTGCAAATTTTCGTCAAGACCTTTTATATATGTCTTAATTCTCTTGACTTTTTCATTTTCCATTTTTATCACCCGCTTAAAATAAAGCTGTTTAGTTTTCCATTTTCAGTTCCTATGATTATGTTTTTTTCTTTGTTTTCAATGCAAGCAACCCCGATTATCATCCCTTCTGATTTATAGTCGCAAAGTTTTTTTCCATGGTAGCTCCCTGGCTGGCTTCTTATTGTTTCATCATAGTAGCCGCTTTGTTGTGTAACAGATGATACCCCCGGAAGGTATCTTAATAAAAATTCACCCTCTGCATCTAGAATGTACAAGTGCTTGTCGTAAGATCCTGCTATGACCTCATATCTGCCGTCATTGTCAATATCAACTACCAGAGGAGTTGCTGCAACCCAGAAATCTGTCTCATAGCTCCATATTTCCTCCCCATAGCACGATAAGGCATGAATATTATTATCACATGAGCCGAAAATTATTTCCAGCTTATTGTCATTATTTACGTCAGCTAAGCTGGCTTTTGAAAAAATATTGCCTTCTGTCTTGTGTTTCCATTTAAGTTTGCCAATTGAGTTTAAAGTATAGATATAGCCATCAAATGATCCTACTACAATATAATCTTTGCTGTCACCATATATCTTTCCGATAGAAGCTGCTGCAGTTATTTTTCCCTTAGCCTTAAACTGCCAAAACAATTTTCCATTTGAATCCAAGGAATATATTGTGCCGTCATTAGAGCCGAAAATTATCTGGGCTTTGTTTTTGTGTTTAAGGAAACTGGGCTTTGCCTCAATTCCTGATCTTGCCATGAATTTCCATATAAGTTTTCCTTTCGAATTTAATGCATATAGGTTTTTGTCATTAGAGCCGAAAATTATTTCCGACTTATTGTCATTATTTATGTCCGCAACCAAAACACTGGACCTTACTTTGCCTTTAGTTTTATAGATCCACAATAACTTTCCCATGGAATTTAGAGCATAAATATTTCCTGTGTCAGTACCGAAAATAATTTCATTTTTCTTGTCTTTATTTATGTCGGCAATTGTAGGTGTGGTGTATATATCCTTAACCTCGGCTTTTTCTGTAAAAAAGAGCTCTGTCTCTGTTAATTTTTCTTTTAGGCTGTATACCCATTCTATTTTGAAATTTTCGTCCAATGCATAAACCTTTCCGCTTTTGGTTGTAAAAATCACAATTTTTTTCCCCGCATACAATGCAGCAGATGTAAGTGATGTTATTGCTGAATCAGCAGTAAAATCAAATTTTTTCTCTAAACCTATAAATTTTTTATCCGCTATAGTCAGGGCTATGTCCTTTAAAAAGCTTATAATAGCATTATCCTTCCTCGCTGGTTTATCATAGGATTTTCTTGTTTGCTGCTCTTTTTTTTCTAGTTTTAACAGTGGCATCTTTAAACGATTAAAAATACTTTAAATCTAAAATTAACAAAAGGGTATTTAATATTTTCTATTTAATATGTTTTCAATTTATAAATTTAAAAAAGTTTATATATGAAGTATGAGGTTAAATGGATAATGGCTAAGTTTGTTGAAGCAGATGTGGAAGGGGCTTCTGATAAAGGCCCAAAAGGAAAAAGCTTTTCTCTTATTGCTAAAGAAATCTTTGATAGGGTGGGCTTTGGTTTTGGGTCCCAGCAATTTGTCAACATATTATTTTTCCTTACAGGTGCGTCATTCTTGGTTATAGGCCTTGTTAACGGGGCAAGAGTTGTACTAGGCACATTAATCTCAATTCTTATAGAACGATACTCCAAGATTAATGGTGTTGGGAAAAAATTTATTGGCATGGCTGGAATCCTATTTGGATTCAGTTTTTTGCTGATAGGAATAGCAATATTCCTGCGCTCAATTGTGTTATTTTCAGCTGCGCTCTTATTGGGCAGCATAAGCATTGTACCTTATGGAGAATTTTATCAGAAACTGGTTAAGGAAAGGGACAGAATTTATTACAGGAAACTGGTAAATTACGGCTTGATTATAACTGCTTTAAGTTTGTTTATTGCAGCATACATAATGGACATGTTTCCAATTACAGGGACTCCAACAGAATTTACAATTTTAGGAAAGGTATGGTCATTCAGACTTTACGGCTATATAATAGCATTTGAGGTGACTGCGCTTTCATTTATCCTATCCGGATATATTTTATCATTTATCAACATAAAAGAGAAGGTTGTTTTGAAAGGGAATTTTTTTCAAAATCTTACAATATTTTTCGAGCTCGTAAAGCAGAGGGCATCCTACTTTCTAAAAAACAAAGTTATTTTAATACTGATTATTGCAGGCTCTTTAACGAGCATAATACAAACAATTGGTAATTCTTATTATGGAATTTTTGTTTATACTGAATTCAAGGAGGTTGGCTTTGGCGGATTTCTAAATGTTGCTATGGTATTCTTAATCGCGGTTTTCAGCTCTATTTTAGGCTCAATGATCTCAAAGATGAATTCTAAGTTTTATGGTAAATTCCCAACTCTGGTTTTTGGCACCGGCTTGATGGTAATGATGCCCCTATCCTATTACTACCATCCAAGTCTTATAACCGTAACAGTTGGCACTATTCTGGGGGTGGTAGGAGCTGCTGTTGTAGGGGTCGCTAATGGCCTGTTAACCCTGGAACTGGTTAGAGAAAAAGAAAGAGAGCTGTATTTTTCATTATATAAGATTTTTACAATGATAGCATATATAATCCTCATTCCTCTCCTTGCTTATTTTACGCAGTTGTTTGGGTTAAGCAGTTTATTCCTACTCTTGGCTTTGCTGCTTGTTCTCGTTGCCCTTCTATATATGAAAGAATTTCGCGCAAGCTAGCATGAGCCTATCCCCTCAACAACTAATTTCTTATCGGAACAAGTTACTTGAACTTCATTATGTTTGACCTTGGGTATAAATTGCACTTGCTTTAAAAGGCCGTATACAGTTTGGTCAAAATTCAGTCTTTTTTTTAACAAATACCCCGGAGCCATTTTTTCTTCTACATCCGCAATAAATACTTCCCTGCCAATAATCCACACTACAAGGGATTCTATATCAATATTTGCCTTATTTGTAATAAAAAATTCAAGATTCCTTTCTTCCTGATCAAAGCAAATTTGTGGTTTTTGGTCTACCTCGTTTAATTCTAACTCAACATACCTGCATTTCATCTCAGGCTCAGAGATCATTCTCTTTTCCGCATAAATGGCGCTGCCAAAGCTCATAATAGTAGTTCCTATGGCCACTGCAAAAGAAATTAAAAGTATTGATGCTATTAATGGGCTTACCCCCTTCTTGTAAAATCTCATGTTTTTATTTTAGATAACCTTATATTTATAAGTTTTGTTTAAAGTTTTTACTAAATTCTTTTTAATATAATATATTTCTTATCATAGCATTCGTCACTACTAAATAATCCGATATTTTTATATACTACTTTGGTTTATGGTATTTTAATGGCATTACCTAAAGAAAGAAAAGCAGATAGTGAAATTTTAAGGCAGACTGTAATTGGGAAAATTAATTCTATAAAAAAGAAGAAATTTGATGAAAGCCTAGTGAATGATTTCAGTTGGGCATTTAAGGTTTTTCTTAAAAGGTACCTTAGTTTGAATTACGAATTTACGCATGAAGAGTTATTGAAAGAAATTGGCAAAGCAAAGCTTAAAGAAGATGTAAGCAAGAGGATA
>JASMFO010000022.1 GCA_030751755.1 Candidatus Woesearchaeota archaeon | reverse complement strand
GTTTATTCAGAGGAAGTTTGCTTATCAAGCGGCATTAATAAAAATACAATACCTAAAAAAATCAACGACAACGAAATAAAAAAAATAATCAACTCAATAAAAAAAATAATCAAAGAAAAAATAAAGCCTCAAATAATATATGAAAATAGAGAAGCAAGGGATGCTGTTCCAGTTGATTTGGAGTTCTATAATGGCAATGAAAAAAAGAAATTTTCCAGTTATAGCGAAGCTTTAGAAGAATATTTTACTTATGAATTGAAATTATCGAAGAAAAAGGATTCCAGCCATGAAAAGAAAATTAATGAGGTTAAATGGATTATGGGAGAGCAGGAAGCTACGTTAAAAGGATTAAAAGTAAAAGAAACTGAAAACAGGAAAAAAGCTGAATTAATTTATAAGAATTATCAGCTAATCAAAGAGATTTTGGATGAAATAAACAAAGCAAGCAAAAAATACTCTTGGGAAGATATTAAAAAGAAGTTAAAGGGGCATAAGGTTGTTAAGGATGTGGATGTAAAGGATAAGCAAGTTGTTGTTGATATGGACTAGGTTCTAATTGTCCTTGATACAACTGTTCCTTATGTTGTGCAGGTTGTTTATTATGAGAAGGTGCTTCTGATTTAAGTTTAAAAAGAATTTCAACTCTGTGTTGCAAATCTATTGGAAGACATGTTCCTTTTAATACAGTCTCTATAGATTTGTCATTTAGCCCTTCATCCTTTAATGTCTGCACAAGTTTCATGGCCAAGGGCAATGGTTCGGATGGCATTTATTAATTTATGATACTACTCATATAAAAACTTTTTCCATAAGCTTTTTAAATTAGTAAACATTACTTATTTTTGGACGGCCATAGGGGCTTGGTTCACCCGATCCCATTCCGAACTCGGAAGTTAAGCAAGCCTCCGTTTCTAGCTGTACTGTACTTTTGTATGGGAAACTAGGAAAGCTGTCCACCTTTTTGTATATTTCTTATTTAAGTTCAATTTTTAATTAGGGGAAGGTTTTTAAATGAATTTCTATTTTCAATAGTAATATGAAAATATCAGTAATAGGCACAGGATATGTTGGTTTAGCCACAGCAACAGTATTTGCAGAGCTTGGCAATGATGTAATAGGCGCAGATATAGATAAAGATAAAATAGATAAATTAAACAATGGAATAATGCCAATATTTGAGCCTGGACTTCAGGAGCTGGTGGAAAGGAATGTAAAAGAGAAGAGATTGAGATTCACACACAACAATAAAGAAGTGATAGGACACGGAGATGTTATATTTATCTGTGTTGGAACTCCACCAAAAGATAACTGGGAGGTTGAGCTGAAATATGTTGAAAACGTGGCTTTAGAAATAGCACAAAACATAAGATCATATAAGGTTATTGTGCACAAAAGTACAGTTCCTGTTGAAACGGGTGATAAAGTCAAAAAGATAATTAAAGATAATATAAAAGAAAATGTTGATTTTGATGTTGTAAGCAACCCAGAATTCTTAAGGGAAGGAACCGCAATTGAAGATACCCTTGAGCCAGACAGGATTGTTATTGGTGCAGACAGCAAAAAAGCGATAGAGATAATGAAAAAGCTCTACAGCCCCATCAAGGCCCCATTAATAATAACAGACATTAGAAGCGCAGAACTAATTAAACATGCATCTAATGCATTTCTAGCGACGAAAATATCTTTCATTAATTCAGTTGCAAGGATATGTGAGCTTTCTGGAGCTGATGTTGAGAAAGTAGCAGATGGAGTGGGGTATGACAAAAGAATTAACAGGTATTTTCTTAATGCAGGAATAGGCTATGGAGGTTCTTGTTTTCCAAAAGACTCGCAGGCATTTGTTAAAATAGCAGAAAAATACGGCTATGATTACAAATTATTAAAAGCAACTAACGAAATAAATGAAGATCAGAAAAAACATTTTGTTGGAATGGTCAAAAAAGCATTAAACAGTCTAAATGATAAAAAAATAGGGATTCTTGGTTTATCGTTTAAGCCAAATACTGATGATATGAGGTTTGCTCCAAGTATATACATAATACAAGAGCTCCAGAAAGAAGGCGGAAAAATAAAAGCTTATGACCCAGAGGCTATGGAAAAAGCAAAAACTATATTCAGTGATGTTGAATTCGGCAAAGATCCGTATGAGATTGCTAAAGACTCTGAAGTATTACTTATATTGACAGAATGGAATGAATTTAAGGAATTGGATTTAAAGAAGATAAAATCTTTGATGAAAACTCCTTTAATTATTGATGGAAGGAATATCTACAATCCGGAAGACATTAAAAAAGAAGGATTTACCTATATAAGCGTAGGAAGAGAGCATGTGGTTTAGATGAAATGTATTATACTTGCGGCCGGTTACGCTACAAGACTGTATCCGTTAACAAAGAATACTCCAAAACCTTTGCTTAAAGTTGCAGGGAAAGTGATAGTGGAACATATAATAAGCAAAGTTGAAGAACTGGAGCTTGTTGATAATATCTACATTGTTACAAATGATAAATTTTCACAAGATTTTGTAGACTGGCTTAATAATTTCGATGCAAAAAAAACAATAAAAATAGTCAATGACAGAACTAAAAATAATGATGACAGATTGGGTGCTTTGGGTGACATCAATTATACAATAAACACAAAAAATATAGATGATGATGTAATTGTTATAGCTGGAGATAATCTTTTTGAGTTGTCATTAAAAGAATTTGTTACAATATTTGATGAGAAGAAACAAAATATGGTTGTACTCCACGATGTTAAGAGCATGGAACTGGCAAAATACTACGGAGTTGTCCAAATTGACGAAAATAGGACTGTTGTTAACTTTGAGGAAAAACCAGTCAGTCCAAAATCTACCCTTATATCGACTGGAATTTACTTATTCCCAAAAAAAACTTTACCATTAATCAAAAAATATATTGATCAAGGAAATAATACAGATAAAAGCGGAAGCTTCATTGAATGGCTGCATAAAAGGGCTGAGGTTTATGCTTATGTTACTGATGAAACATGGTACGACATAGGAAGCTTCAAGCAGCTGGAAGAGGCAAATAAGAATTTCAAAGGATAATATGGAAAAAACTGTATTGATAACTGGAGGCGCAGGCTTTATTGGAAGCCATTTGTGTGATTTTCTGTTAAACAAAAATTTCAAAATCATTTGTGTAGACAATTTAATAACCTGAAATAAAAAAAATATTGAACATTTAAGCAACAATCAGAATTTTAAATTCATTAACCAGGATATAAGCAAACATATTGCAATTAATGAAAATCTTGATTATATCCTTCATCTTGCGAGCCCTGCTAGTCCTGTAGACTACCAAAAAATTCCAATACAAACATTAAAGGTAGGGAGCCTTGGCACACACAATACTCTAGGATTAGCTTTGACAAAAAAGGCAAAATATCTTCTTGCATCTACATCCGAAGTCTATGGGGATCCTTTAGTCAACCCACAGCCAGAAACTTATTGGGGCAATGTTAATCCTATAGGGGTCCGTGGATGCTATGATGAAAGCAAAAGGTTTGCAGAAGCGCTTGTTATGGCCTATCATAGAATACATAATGTTGATATAAGAATTGCTAGAATCTTTAACACTTATGGCCCTAGAATGAGTAAAGATGACGGCCGTGTAGTACCAAATTTCAT
>JASMFO010000021.1 GCA_030751755.1 Candidatus Woesearchaeota archaeon | reverse complement strand
GCAGCTTTAGACTTGCTGTTTCTCCTTCAAGAACAGAAATAGCCTCAATCTGCTCTAAAATATTATCAAGGGCAACATCATTGACATTTACATCCCATTCCTTGCTTACATTAAAGGTGCCATCACTAACAGTAAATTTTATAGTATATTCCCCATTATCTTCATAATCTGTTTCAAAAAGAAATTCTTTATTGTCAGAAACAGCATCACCATCCAATAACCATTTATATGTCAATTCCTCATCATTTAAATCAGAAGCAGCAATCTCAAACTTTACACTGCCACCTTCATCAATAGCTATAAAAGCCTCTTTCGGCGCAAAACTATCTATAGAAGGTTCTGCTTCCTTTTTATGGACTATAATTAAAATTTCCTCACTTACTTGATTTTCGCCGTCACTTACTGTAATTACAGCCGTATACTCTCCTACATCACCATAAGTGGTCTGCCATTCACCATTGTCATCCAAGGGCTCTGTAAAGGTATAAACAAGATTATCAGCATCAGGATCGTCTGTTTTAATCCCTAAACTGAGCTTTTCTGTTTCATCAATTTCAAAAGTTTTTAAAGAACTGGCCGAATATACAAAGCTAACAAATAATATCAGAAATAATATTATTCTTCTCTTCATTTTTCATTTTAAAAATAAAAATTACTACTTCTGAACTATATCCAGTATGATAGGTGCTCTGTTGACATTCTCTACTGTTACCCCGACTTCTTGGGTTATAGAATCTACCCCGTCAGAGACTGTCACCATGACTGAATATTCCCCAGCATCATCATAAGTAGTTTCCCATGTGAACATATTTCCGTCCTCCTGCACAAAGTTTTCGTCATCAATACCATAACTTAAGTCATCCCCATCATCATCCCATGCTTCCAGCTTAATAATAACAGTATCTGTTTCTTTTGCTTCTATATCATTTACTCTTGAAAGCCCAGGTTTCCTGTTTACATTGCCTACAGTAACCGACCATATCTTCTCTGTCTCAAATATATCATCCAATACAGTAACTTTGACAGTATGAGACCCAGAATCATCATAAGTTGTATGGTATTCAATAGAAGCATCATCCCCTACCTCAATCCCGTCAACTTTCCATGAATATGCCAATTCATCATCATTCAAGTCAGAAGCCGTGATAGCAAATACCACTGAATCTGTTTCATCAACCTCTACAGCTGTTTGCTCAGGACCAAAGCTTTCAATAACCGGTGCTTCCTCTTTCCTGTTAACTATGACTAAAGCTTCCTTGCTTGCCGTCAATGAGCCGTCACTTACAGTTATAGTGACTGTATACTCGCCTGCATCACCATAAGTGGTCTGCCATTCGCCACTATCATCTAACGGACTCGTAAATGTGAAAATTAAGGTGTCTTTATCAGGATCTTCTGCTTTTGGAACCAAGCTCACAAGCTCAGTCTCATCAACAATTATGACATTTACATCTTCAGGAATTTCTTTTTCTTCAATTGCTTCCTCGTCAAAGACATCTTCAATATTTATTTCAACTTCTTCTACACCTATTACATCCTCTTCTTCAAGTAAATCTTCAATATCAATCTCTTCTATAACCTCTCCTGTTACATCCCCCATATCTTCTTCTGAGTCATCACCTATTTCTATTATTATAGCTTCTTCAGGAACCTCTACTGCTTCTTCTGTATCAGCTTGTTTTACATAAAGAGTGTTATAAACATCACACGCGCTAACTAAAAAAATAGAAATAATCATCAATGCAAAAATGATTTCTTTTTTCACCATCAAAACCTCCCTTTATTTAAGTGTAGCTATCTTAAAATAATAACTTATATTTAAACTTTTTGGGTAGTAACAACATTTCTTGCACCAAACTTACAAAAAGTTTTATTTTTTATCACTAGAATGCCAGAACAAAAATATGGGCCTGCTCAGATTTGAACTGAGGACCAATCGATTTCCAGCATAGCTATCAGTCGATCATTCTAACCAGACTGAACTACAGGCCCAAAAAAACGCCCTCGACCAGACTCGAACTGGTGATCTTATGGTTTCAACACAAAGCTAACAGCCATACGCTTTACCTACTAAGCTACGAGGGCATTTAGACAATCTTAAGAATAGAATTTTGTTTAAATATGTTTCGGCTCAATAAATGATATTAAATAAAAAAACAAAAATAAAAAAAAGAATTACCTCCTTTTCTTTTTTCTTCCGCCTCTGACCATCTTGGCCATTGAAACATCTCCTTTCTTGTCAATAAAATAGAGATATCCTTTCTTTTTCTTAACCCCTACCTTGGCAACCACTTGGATTTTGGCCTTTCCTTTTTTCTTGCCCCTGGCCATTTTAGCCCTGGCAACGTTACCTTTCTTATCAAGAAAATACAGGTAACCTGCTGCTCTTTTTACTCCTACTTTTGCTACTTTTTGTGCCATTAAATTACCTCCAGTTTTTAATTATTAGACGACCACCCGCCTTATATCTCAAATCTTTCAATGCACTTTCTATTTAAACTTTTCGTTTTTCCGACGGCAATGCATACAAAACGCACTATCCTAACATCAGCAAGGATAGCATTACCATCACTCCAAGAACAATTGCAATAAACTGCAATAAAGATTTTTTAACCTCAACTTCTTTATGTAGCTCTGGTATTAAATCAGAACCTGCTATGTAAATAAAAGTGCCAGCTGCAAAAGGTATTAAAAATGCAGTAATATTTTCTACATATAAACTGACCAATAAAGAAACAACTGCACCAAAAATTGCAGTCAATGCAGTAATAAAATTAAAAAATAATGCTTTGCCCTTTGAAAAGCCTCCATGTAACAATACCCCAAAATCTCCAATCTCTGATGGAATCTCGTGCAGAATGACTGCTAAAGTTGTTGCAATGCCAACAGGTATACTTACTAAATAGCTTGCTCCAATAATGACGCCGTCAATAAAATTATGCACAGCATCACCAAAAAGATTCATCATGGCAAAGGGATGCACATGCTCCTTTGAGTTAGGAATATGGCAGTGTCTCCAATGGATGAACTTCTCAATTATAAATGAAAATGCAATTCCAAACATCAAATAAAAAGAAATCTCCAGCCCAAAGCCAGCCTCTTCTATAACCTCCGGCAGTAAATGAATAAAAGCATCTCCAAACAAAGCTCCGGCAGAGAAGCTTACCATATACAATAAAATGTTTTTTAGTTTATTTACTTTTATTGAAAATGTCAGTATGCCTACAAAAGAGATTAAACTAACAATTAATACGCTTACTAATGTATAAATCCAGGCATCAAGCATATATTATTTGTTAAAACCAATTTATTTAAATCTTTGTTTTTATTTTTTAGAATTAGAAAAAATTAAAAACACAATAAAAACACAAAAACACCATGAGATTAATTGCAGATTTACATATACATTCAAGATTCAGCAGGGCAACTTCTAAAACTCTTAATATTACTAACTTGGAAAAATATGCTAAAATTAAAGGGTTAAATCTTTTAGGTACAGGAGACTTTACGCATCCTGAATGGATCAAAGAATTAAAAAATGAGTTGACTGAAGATGGTTCAGGAATTTTAAAAACTAAAACAAATTTTAATTTTTTATTGCAGACAGAAATCTCATTGATATATACTCAGGATGGCAAAGGAAGACGAATCCATAATGTTGTTTTGGCAAAAAACTTTGATGTTGTTGAGCAGATTAATGCAGAGCTGCTAAAAAAAGGAAGATTAGATTATGATGGCAGGCCAATTTTTGGAATATCTTGTGTGGAATTTGTAGAAATGATGAAAAACATTGATAAAGATACTGAAATAATTCCAGCCCATATTTGGACGCCCTGGTTTAGCCTGTTCGGCTCAAATTCAGGATTTGATTCAATAAAAGGATGCTTTAAGGATCAAACAAAGCATATTCATGCAGTAGAAACTGGATTAAGTTCTGATCCAGCAATGAATTGGCGCTTGTCACAATTAGATGATTTTTCTATTGTCAGCTTTTCAGACTTGCATTCTTACTGGCCCTGGCGCATTGGACGAGAAGCAACAATTTTTGACTGTGAATTAAACTATAATGAAATAATAAATTCATTGAAAAATAAAAAAATTGAGATGACTATTGAAGTTGATCCAAACTATGGAAAATATCATTTAGATGGACATCGTGCTTGCAATGTTTGTTTAGAACCAAAAGAAGCTCTGAAAAACAAGAATATCTGCCCTAAATGTAAAAGACCTTTAACTGTTGGAGTTTTGCAAAGAGTTGAAAAACTAGCAGATAGGGAAGAAGGCTACAACCCTAAAGATGCTGCACCATTTAAATCATTAATCCCATTATCAGAAATATTATCCGCTTTGCTTAATTCCGGCGTAGCGTCAAAAAAAATATGGCAGGAATATAACAATCTGATTAATAATTTTGATTCAGAATTAAATATTTTATTAGAAGCAAAAAAAGATGATTTAATCAAAGCAACAAATGAAAAAATTGCAGATGCAATAATAAGCAATAGGGAAGGAAAAATAAAAATCAAGCCGGGCTACGACGGAGTATATGGACAACCGATTTTCGAAAACAATGAAAAACAACCCTCCAAAAATAACCAAGAAGGTTTGAATAAGTTTTTTTAATTCTATTTCCGACAAATTTAAATATATTCTATTTTATAATTGAATTTATGAACAACACATTATTGGCCTCTATTAATAAAAAAGCAATCAATGAGTTCAGAAAAGATTTACTGCAGATGTTAAGGATAGGAAAGGAGATTGACAGGTATTATGCAGGATCACATTCAGACTTAAACACTTATATGAAAAAATTCATATCTTTAATTGACGCTTTTAACAAAAAATACAAAAATATAAAGATGAAACTAGTCAAAAGAACAAGCGAAATTGACTTGAAGATAATCCTGAATGAAAAAAGTGTAAGGGACTGCTTTGAAAATGCTGCATCAAAGATTATTGGCCTGCAGTCATTAGGAGTTTCAAAGTTTGGCACTGCTACGGTTTCAGATCCAGAAGCTTTTTCTAAAGAAGCAGAAAAAACCAAAAACAAATTATATATTACATATTACAGCCCACAAACAGGAACCACAAATGTTTTTTTGCAGTATGACAAGAAAGAAAAAAAAGTGCTGCTTGTTTATAGTTTAGAAGAAATTGAAAATGAGCCAAGCCCCGAGTTTCAATTAACAGCTTATTATGCGCTGAACCAGCCCTATAACAAAAAAATAAACCTGCATGACGAAGGCGCTACTTTAGGGTTTTCATCTTGGCAGACTCATATTGAGAAAGCAGCATACTTTAGAAAATTTGACCCTCATATGACCGAGTGACTAAAATTCCTTAAGAAATTTTATCAATTGATTAGCTTTCTCAAACTCAAGAAATTCTTCCTTAGTAACTGCAGGAACATTTTTTGGTTTTTTCTTCTTAAAAATAACCAGATTATCTGCATCCAGCAGCTTTGACAATGAAGAAAAATCAGGCCTTTCCTTATCCCCCACCTTAGTGAGTATAAGCTCGTCATTCTTCTTTGCGATTATATCAAAGGGGGTTTTATTTGTATCAGCAGCCTCAAAACCCAGATCAATGTATTTTTTTGAAAAATCAGACTTATACTTGCTTTCTATTTCATTGTTTCCTGAAAAAATATTTATTTCATTAAAAACCTGATGCCCAAAAACATCATAAATTTTCATGGCCTTGTTTAGTGTGATTTCAGAATCACCTTTCTCATACTTGTCTATCATCCTGCTTGTGACACCAACCTTTCTCGACAGATAATTTAAGGAATAGCCCTTTTCTTCTCTTTTCTTCCGGAGCTTGTTGCCAGCTATAGAAGCAGTAAAACCTGCCTGTGTCCTTTTAACAAATGGAAATTTATTCCTAATAGAGTTGATAAATGTGGTAAAATTTAGCGTATATAAATTAAATCTTGTATACAAAACATTATTCTCCAGCTTATTGCCTGCTTTTTCTGCAATTATAACCGGTACAGCTCCGATATAAGATGAGACGGTATTCATTGCATCCGTATATTCCTTGGTTACGGCATTAGCATCTTCCAGAACTTTTATCAAAAGTATCTTATCCTGTTTCCTGGCTAATAGGTCAAAGCAGGTTCTTGTAAGGCTTTTGATAGTAAACCCATCCTTAAGGAGGAATACCCCTAATTTTTCAATAAGGCTGCTTTTCATTGTTATAGTTGTTCTTATTTTTTTTAAAAATCTTTGCATTAGAGAATGTTGGTGTGAAATAAAGGTGTCAGCAATTTGTGAGGCTTTTGAAGTCAAACATAAAGCTGACAAAGGGAACATCCCTTGCGGGGAATGTCAGCCATCAAGAATTACAGCAGAGCCGAACCCGCTGACACCCGAGTGAAACGAGAATTTCACACCAACCCGCATTAGAGAAAAAATTTATAAGTAAGCTAACTTTGAATAAATAACTATGATAATAACAATATCCGGAAAAGCTGGCTCTGGAAAAAGCACTGCTGCAAAAGAATTAGCAAAAAAGCTGAAGCTTAAGCATTATTCTATTGGAGATTTAATGCGGCAGATTGCAAAAGAAAAAAACATGTCATTAAATGAATTAAGCAAATCAGCGGAAAAAGACAAATCCATAGACTTGGCACTTGACAAAAAACAAATAGAGCTAAGGGACAAAACTGATTTTGTTATAGATGGAAGATTGACAGCATATTTCATCCCTTACGCAAATTTAAAAGTTTTTTTAGAGTGCAATGATAAGGTCAGGGCAGAGAGAATACTAAAAGACAAAAGAGAAGACGAAAAAAGCAAAAGCATAAATGAAATAACCAAGAAAATAAAAAAACGCGAACAAAGTGAAAGAAAAAGATACAAGAAGCTTTACAATGTGGATTATTATGATAAGAAATTATATGATCTAATAATTGATACGACAAATTTGAACATAAATGGAGTTTTAGAAAAAATAATAAAATCAATCAATGAAGAATAAGCAAAAAACTTATAAACAAACTTCAATTGCAAAAACTTACTTCTGGAGATCACTAACATGGAACCGATAAAAAAGCATGACTTCGTGGAAATAGAATACACTGGAAAACTTAAAGAAGAAAATGTAGTATTTGACACAACCGATGAAAAAATTGCCAAGGAAAATAATTTACAGGGCCAGGATTATGGGCCTGCTGTTGTTTGTGTTGGTGAAGAACAGCTCCTAAAAGGGATTGATAAAAATCTGGAAGGCAAAGATATAGGAAAAGAATATGATGTTGAGATAAAACCAGAAGATGCTTTTGGCAAAAAAGATGCAAAACTTATACAATTAATACCTACAAGCAAATTCAAGCAACAAAATATACAACCTATGCCAGGCATGCAGGTAAATATTGATAATGTAATCGGAACAGTAAAAACAGTATCCGGCGGAAGGACTTTGGTGGATTTTAATCATCCATTAGCTGGAAAAGAGATTTTGTATAAAATAAAAATCAATAAAAAAGTGACAGATGATAAGGAAAAATTATCTGGATATTTAAAATTAGGCCTTGGTACAAGGGATTTTCAGACAGAAATAAACAATAACGATGTAAAAATAAGCTTAAAGAAAGAAATACCAAAAGAAGTTGAAGAAAGACTAAGCAAAAAAATAACCGAGCTTATCCCAGGCATAAAACAAGTTGAATTTGCTGTTACAAAAAATGAGAAAAACAAATAATTTAAATATAAGTGATATGTTATTATTAAAATTACTTTTGGGGAGGAGTTAAGTTGGAACCGGAGATAAGTACTGCACAACCAGAAATTTCTCAGTCAAACCCATCCATTTCTGAGCAAAGCCCATCAGCCTCTCAAAGCCCTGATGTAAATATTGATGCCGAGCTTGAGCAGCTTTTAGCTAAGCAACGTGCAGCAATAAAGGTTGTAGGGGCAGGTGGCGGCGGCAATAACACTGTACAAAGAATGTCTGAAGTAGGCATTATAGGGGCTGAGACAATAGCTGTCAATACAGATGCCCAGGATTTGCTTTATACTCTTGCCAGCAAAAAAATTTTGCTTGGAAGAGAGCTTACAAAAGGCCTGGGCGCAGGCTCTGAACCGAGGGTAGGAGAAGAAGCAGCACGAGAAACAGAGTCAGAGATTAAAAAAGCATTGCAAGGCTCAGATATGGTCTTTATTACCTGCGGTCTTGGTGGTGGAACAGGCACAGGCTCTGCACCCATAATTGCCGAGGTTGCAAGAAAAGTGGGCGCCTTAACAGTGGGTATTGTAACATTGCCTTTTTCAATGGAAGGTCAAAGACGTTATGAAAATGCAGTTATAGGTCTTGAAAAATTGGAACAGGTTGTTGACACCTTAATTGTAATACCTAATGAAAAATTATTGGAGCTTGCTCCAGAATTGCCATTACATACAGCTTTCAAGGTAGCAGATGAAATATTAACTAATGCTGTTAAAGGCATTGCAGAGCTTGTAACTAAAACTGGTTTGGTCAACTTAGACTTTGCAGATATAAGGGCTGTAATGAAACAAGGCGGAGTAGCTTTAATTGGTGTAGGAGAAAGCGATACAGAAAACCGCGCAGTAGAAGCAGTTGAAAAAGCTATCAATAATCCTTTGCTTGATGCTGATGTTTCAGGAGCAAATGGTGCTTTGATAAATGTTATTGGCGGAGAAGATATGACTCTGGATGAAGCCAAAAAGGTTGTTGAAACTGTATCAGAAAAGCTCGATGATGATGCAAGAATAATTTGGGGAGCCCAGATAAGCAAGGACCTGGAAAAAACCATAAGGACAATGCTTATTATAACTGGCGTCAAAAGCTCTCAAATCCTGGGAGCCGGCATTAAAGAGACAGACAAGAAAAAACAAGAAATAGAAACAGAATTAGGAATAGAATTTCTTGATTAAAAATGGACTTAAGTTCTTATTGGATAAGATTTAAAAGCTTTATTAATGAAAGCATAAGGGTCTTAAAGGTAACAAGAAAGCCAGACAAAATAGAATTTAAAACCATAGTGAAAGTTTCTGGTTTGGGCATGATAATAATAGGGCTCGTAGGCTTTATAATCACAATGCTAAAACAAGTGATTTTTCCCTAAAGCTTTTAAATAGAAGCTAATTTTTAATACTCCTGAAATGGAACAAGAAGTACAATCAGCAATATATGGGTTAAGAGTAACTGCTAACCGCGAAGACCAAGTTATGGACTTTATTGTAGCTAATGCTCAAAGAAAAAAACTAGAGGTATTTGCAGTTATAAGGCCGCATGGTATGCGTGGCTATATATTTTTAGAAGCAGGCAATAAGACAGACGCTGAGCAGGCAGCTTTTAACGTGCCATACGCCCGAGGCATATTGCCGAAAACAGTAGAGTACAAGGAAATTGAACATATGCTTGAGCAAGTAAAGCACGAAATTAACATACAGAAAAATGATATTGTTGAAATAATTTCTGGTCCATTTAAGCGCGAACATGCTAAAATAACAAGGATAGACAAGCAAAAAGAGGAAGTTGTTGTTGAACTTTTAGAGGCAGCTGTCCCTATCCCAATAACAGTTAAGATAGATGCTGTCAAAGTCATCAGGAGAGAGACAGAAGAAGAGGAAAAGACAGAGTAAGGTTTATAAACAAAATTTAATTTCTGAACATAAAATAACAAAAATGCCATCACAAACTATCGAATCATTAGTACCAGGAGGCAAGGCAACTGCAGCACCTCCACTTGGACCAGCTTTAGGACCATTAGGTGTCAATATAGGCCAGGTAGTTGCAGATATAAACAAAAAGACATCTGTTTTTAATGGCATGCAGGTTCCAGTTAAGGTTATAGTAGATATGGATACAAAACAATTTGAGATTGATATAGGAACTCCGCCTGCTTCTTCATTAGTGTTAAAGGAAGCTGGCATTGAGAAAGGTTCTGGAAACCCTAAAACAGACAAGGTTGCTGATGTTCTTATTGAGCAGATAATCAAGGTTGCAAAGATGAAGGAAAACAATTTGCTTGGTAAAACTCTGAAAGAAAAAGTTAAGGAAATTATTGGAACATGCAACTCAATGGGAATTTTAGTAGAAGGAAAGCCTGCAGTGGAGACAATTAAGGAAGTTAACGAGGGCAAATTTGATAAGGAAATAAAAGAAGAAAAAACAGAGCTTACTGCAGAAGAAAAAGCTAAGTTAGAGGAAGAAAAGAAAAAGCTTGCTGAAGAAATGGAGAAAAGACGTGCAGAATTTGAAAAAACTGCTAAAGAAATCATTGAGTCAATGGCTGGCAAGGAACGCGGCGAAATAAAGGCTAAATTATCAGAAGCTAATATTCCTGATGCTATAATCAAGGAATTATTGCCGGTAGAAGGAGAAGCAGCTGCTCCAGGAGCAGAAGCAAAACCAGGAGAAGCTCCAGCTGAAGGAGCAGAAAAGCCAGCTGAAGGAGAAAAAGAAGCTGCACCCGGAGCCAAGAAAGAAGAGCCAAAAGCAAAAGAGAAGAAGAAATAATTTTAGTTCTTTTTTATAATTTATATAAAAACTATTGATTTTTCACTGAAAAGCGATAGATTTATAAATTGATTTTGGTTTGCAGGAGAGTAATACAGTCGAAAGTATAGGGGGAATATTGTTTTTTAGTTTGAAGGTAAGGTTGTTTTATTATTTTAAATTTTTAAAAAAGAGGTTATAGTTGCAAACTATTGCAATAAAATTAAACAATGGTACAACAAATGGAACCAATAGCCGGAAGAGGGATTGAAGGTAATGTAGTTCAAGATGTTTCTCTCGAAAAAAAACTATCTTTAAGCATCATTGCAAGTGAAGATAGTGATTTAGAAGGAAGTGCTTCTCCAACTCTTCAACCAAATTACAATTTGGATTTTCCAAAATTACCTGCTTTTATGAGGAGTCATATTGAACAACCAACCAACATTTGTTTGGTGGATTTATTGCATCTACCAGTAGATTATTATGATACAGTAATCGATAAAATAAAACAAATAAGAGCTATTAATATAGAATCTAAGGTTATGATATTAGCTACTGGTGAACAACAAGCACAAGAGAGTTTCAATTTATTTAGAGAGGCTAATGAACGCGGTTTAGTTGAAGTATCAACAAGACCAGACCCAAAAGAATCAGAATATGCTGCCGATCTATCAGCAATGGTTGGAAAACTACCTAACTCCTTAGACGAACTTTACAAGCATGGAAAAAATGGTAAATTTGAAAATGTGGAAGTGGTTAAAATCGGTGGCAGTATTTTTGATCTCCTTGATAGAAATGTATTGCATAGTTTATTGACAACAATTGTTGAAATACACCAAGACCATGACCTTATACTTACGGTAGGTGGTGGTCCTTTACAAAGCGTACCTGCTGATTATAGGGCATCTTTAGGTATTTCAGATTTTAGATACCAAGAATCTTCAAGAGCTCAAATAACGCAACAAGCATTAACTGTGGTAGATCTATTACGACAAATCAATTCAGACAAAGTAGCATATATGCCTCCAGAAGATATGGTACGTACATTAAAAGATAATTGGATAACCAGAGAATTTCTTATGGGTAAAATTCCAGTATTTTCATATCTTCCAGAAGAAAGTGAAGAAATAGGAATACCTAAAACACAATATTCTGCGTCAGATGCCCATACAGTCAGGTTTGCAGATGCCCTAGGTTCAGGAAAAGTAATTTTTCTTAAAAATACAGATGGGATATATAGAAGGGATCCAAATTTACCAAAAACATTCTGGAATAAGTTAAGAGAACCATTTAGGGAAGGTAAAAATGATTTTTTTGACTTTGTATATGCACCACACATAGAAGATAGAATAGAAAGATTAGGTTTAACTCCAAGAGGGGAAGTAACAGACGAGCATTTAATAGAGACATTAGCTCTACAACCTTTTATTGATTCGAGATATCTGCATACCATCCAAATTGTCAACGGTACAAAACCACAGGAACTAGTAAATGCTATGGATGGCATTAAAGCAGGTTCTTACATACTCAAATAATTTTGATTAAAAATAATGAACTAAACTTGTTTTTTGCAAAATAATACAATCAGTTTCTTCTGACACTAATGGAACTTTAGTACATCAGCAAACGATGAGTGATATGCTGGTAGACCTTAAAAGTACAAGATATAATCTTATGGATGTTATGCCTCACATACTAAGTTGAGGATAATCAACCTCCTAATCCTTTTAACGTATCCAGCCTCATAGTAGGAAAATGATACACTCCTCTTGCTATCAGATCAAGTGAATTTAACGCTGCAGCTTCATTAGCATCCCTTGTCACAAAAAGATTTCTAATTTCTTCTCTTGTCTCCTTATAAAGTGTAATGCCCCTAACAGCTTTTTCCTTTTCTGGTTTGTAAAAAAACTCATAGCCTATTTTTGTCAATTCATTTACCTTAAATAAAACATCAAGTAAATTTTTCTTGTTTTTAGTTTTAACTTTTGCCAAATGTTTAGCTAACACCTTGTATTCATCTCCAACATCTTCAAGAGATTCTACTAAATAATACAAAATATAAGTCCCAGATCCACCATGAAATCCCTTATTTATGAATCTTAAACAAAAATAACAAAACTTATTTACATCAAAATCTTTATAGTAAAGATTCTCCAAAGTTTTTTTATCTGCTTTTGTAAATGCTTCCAAACAGGTGTTTGCCATATCCATTACTATTAAAAAAGCCCTTCTTAAGCTAGAATCAAAATCAATATTGAGTTTTGAGGATATGCTTTTAATTATAATAGTACTCTTATTCTGTTCCATTATTTCAAATCCTAAAAGTTCTTTGACTTTATTTTGTATTGCAATTGCTGTTTCTGGATTGTCATATTGTACTGTAATCATATCATAACCCTTTTGGTAGGATCTTGCCATAAATCTATCAGCCAATCTTGGGGTTAGTCCACTTACATCCACTTCTATTTCCCTTGTAGTTGGAACAGTTCCAGTTGTAACTAATAGTTTGTAACCATCCTCATCAACATCCAGCTCATCGCCCTTCTTAATATCATACTTCAGAGCCCATTTTCTAGGCAAAGAAATCAATTGCGTGCTGTTTGCTATTTGTATAACTTTTCTCTTAATTCTAACCACCCTTGTTTAAAACTTATAAATTATAAATTGGTATAAAAATACCCCTTAGTCTTTGTTTGTATTTAAGGTTATTTTATCTTATTTATAAATTTTTCTTTTTTATATAAATATCAAATATTTTATAAAATTTAAGGATAAAGTATATAAAATTAGTGATATATCCAAATCAAAGAAAAAAAGTAAAATTTTAGATATGGGGTGAAAGTATGAACCAAAGAGACATTGAAAATTTTGAGAGTATGGATGAGCCCTCAGATAAGAAATCCAAAAGCCTTAGATTATATTACTTAGAAGATATGGCAGACGATTTAAAAGATAAGTAAGTGTATATCAATGATTGTAGAAACTGTTATTATTTATATGTTCTTGTTTTTATTGTTTAAGGTAATAAATCATTGATGTTTAATCAAAGAACTTATCACTTCTCCTGTACTCGATATCACTTCTTTCTAGAATATCAACAATTCTCTGCTTTTCCTTACCCAAGCCCTTCCAATCCAGTAAAACAAATCTTGCTTCTGGAATAGTTTTTTTCATTGCTTTTTTGATCAATTCTTCATTTAAATTCCCTAAATTATACTTTGGACATATATGCCCTACTCCAAAATTAGTTTTCAACATTGCTTTTGTTGCAACGTGGTTGTAATGGCTGCCCCCAATAACAAAAGTGCTTTCATAATCCTTGTTTTTATTGTTTATTGAAACATTTTTTTCATCATTATTTTTATTTATTGAATTATTCTCCATTGTACTCTTTTTTATCGCTTTAATTCCTGATTTTGCTATAATCTTCCCTGCATCTTTATTTTCCCACTCTTTTTCTGTGCTGCCTATCTCAACAAACAAAACAGGTTTTTCCAAGTAAGGCCCATGATGAGTTGCCTCCATTGTTACATCATAATCAGCATCATCAGAGTTTTTATTCAATTCATTAAGAATATTTTTTAGAAAAAAAGATGGAGCTGTGCATAATGTTTTTTCCCTCCCACCTTTCTCTGCCTTACCAAAATTACCGATTGGATGGCATGTCAAGCTTGGCCTGCCTTCAACAGCACTGTGCTTTGATATGAAAATAAACAAATCAGCATCTATTTTTCTATCAAGGTCATCTGTATAGATATGTTCAGAATTAATTGTATGAAGTTTTATTATATTATTGTCTATTGTAGTTTGAAAAATATTATTATTATCAAATTTCTCATCTAATCCATTGAAATCAAAATTATTGACGAGATTTTCCTTAATGTTAATGCTTGCTTTATCTTTTGAATATGAAATGATTGCTATGTTCATTAGAAAAAGGATTTAATTGTAATTTATAAAATCTACCCTTTCTTAAATAAGCAAATAAATAAGTATAAACATAAGTAATATTTTAATAAAACAAGAGTAAAAATCAAAAAATTTAAATATAAGTATTTTAATAAGAATAAAAATTAATAAAAATATAAGTAAAATGCCAACAGAATTCAAGAGAAAGCTTTACAAGAGAGGTTCTAGTTTTGAAACAACTATTCCTATGCCTTTATTGTTCGCTTTAGACAAAGACAAGAAATACAACGTAATCTTCTTATTTGATGCTGATACAAATAAATGGTACATCAAATTTGAACCAATAGAAAACAAATGAGGTGGTAATATGTACAGATTTACGAAGTTTTTAGGCTCATTAGAGCATTATGAATTAGTTAGATTAAAGCAGGAGCTGGAGAAAGGCACTTTAAATGTTGCAAAATCAATCCAGGAAAAGATAAAAGAGCATGAAAAGAAGCATGCAAGTTACTGCACAACCTGCTCTAACACTTTGGACCATTATAATTCAAACAACTATACAATCATTTTCGGTCCTGAAGACTTCAGGAAAAAAGCCTCTTTCTGCGGTTTAGACTGCCTAGAGTACTTCTTAATAAAGATAAAACAAATAAAAAAGGGTGAGAAAAATGCAGAAAAAATTGAGTAAACTCATTGAAAAAGAAATTTACAAGGCTAATTATGCCAAATTTATAGAAGGCATTACTTTTCAGCAGCTAAAAAGAATTTCTGTTGAAAAGGATTACCGCTTAAATTAAAGATGCATTATAAAAAAACAGAAGAAGTATTTAGGGAATTAAAGACAAGCAAACAGGGCTTGACAGAAAAAGAAGCAGACATTAGGCTAAAAAAATATGGTTATAATGAGATAAAGCAGACAAAAAAAATATCTCCAATAAAGATTTTTCTGGAGCAGTTCCATAACATTTTGATTTACATCCTAATAGCGGCTGTAATAATCTCGGTTTTTCTTGGGGAAAAAGAAGATGCAATAGTTATTGGCGTTATAGTTATTGCAAACGCAATAATAGGATTCAGGATTGAATATAAAGCTGAAAAATCAATTGAAGCCTTAAAAAAACTAGCTTCTCTAAAAGCAAAAGTTATGAGGGATGGAAAAGAAAAAGAGATAGATGCAAAATTATTGGTTCCTGGAGATATAATTATATTGGAAACGGGAGAGAAAATACCTGCTGATTCAAGATTACTGGAATTGATAAATTTGCAGACCCAGGAAGCAGCCTTAACAGGAGAGTCTTTACCGGTAAAAAAAGAGCTGAAAGTGCTGCCGGAAAAGACTTCTTTGGCTGACAGGATAAACATGATATTCTCCGGCACAATAATAACCAATGGCAAAGGAAAAGCCATTGTGACATCAACAGGGATGCAGAGCCAGATAGGAAAGATTGCAAAGATGATAGATGAAGCAGATGAAGAACCAACGCCGCTGCAGAAAAAGCTTGCAGTTTTGGGCAGAAGACTTGGCATCGCAACATTGATGATTGTATTTATAGTTTTCATAACAGGCGTACTGAAAGGAGAGCCTCTTCTGGAGTTTTTCATACTTGCAGTCGCGTTAGCAGTAGCAGGAATACCGGAAGGCCTGCCAATTGTAGTTACAATAGGCCTGTCAATAGGCGTCCAAAGGATGATAAAAAGAAATGCATTAGTGAGAAAACTTCCTTCTGTAGAGACATTAGGCTCAACCACAGTCATATGCACTGACAAGACTGGAACATTGACAAAAAATGAGATGACAGTTAAAAAAATCTACGCCAACGGGAAGATAATAGATGTGTCTGGATCCGGCTATGAAAAGAAAGGAGAATTTCTTCATGACAATAAAAAAATAAATATGAAGGAAATAAGCCTGCTGCTTAACATAGGGGCCTTGAACAATGATGCTGCTTTTGACAAAACAACCGTCATTGGAGACCCAACAGAAGCAGCTTTGATTGTAAGCGCGGAGAAATCAGGAATAAACAAGGAATCACTGCAAAAAAAATATCCAAGAAAAGATGAAATCTTATTTACTTCTGAAAGAAAAATAATGACAACCATGCACCGCATAAATGGAGAGAATTTAGCTTATGTCAAAGGCGCTCCGGAAATAATATTAAAATTATCCAATTCAATCTATGAGAACGGAAAAGTAAAGAAGCTGACAGAAAAAAGGAAAAAAGAAATCCTGGAAATCAATAAAAAATTTGCAAACAGCGCTTTAAGAGTTTTAGGTTTCGCATACAAGACCGTAATGGATAAGTCAAGAGCAGAAAAAAACCTCATCTTTGTAGGGCTGCAGGGAATGATGGATCCCCCAAGAGAAGAGGTAAAGCAGGCCATAACTAAATGCAAGCGTGCAGGAATTAAGGTTGTTGTAATAACAGGGGACAATGAAGTGACTGCAAAAGCAGTTGCACATGCAATAGGGATTGAAGGAAAATCAATCTCAGGACAGGTTCTAAGCAGAATGACAGAAAAACAGCTGGAAAAGCACGTTGAAGACATTTCAATATATGCTAGAGTGAATCCAGAGCATAAGAACAAGATTGTGGAAGCTTTAAAGAAAAAAGGCCATATTGTTGCGATGACCGGTGATGGCGTAAATGATGCTCCTGCCTTAAAAAAAGCAGACATTGGAGTTTCTATGGGTATAACAGGGACTGATGTTGCAAAAGAAGCTTCTGACATGGTATTGACAGATGATAACTTTGCATCCATTGTGAATGCTGTTGAAGAAGGCCGCGACATTTACGATAATATCAAGAAATTTGTGGAATATCTGTTGTCTTCAAACTTGGGAGAGATCCTGACAATATTCATTGCAGTTTTGATTGGCTTACCATTACCTTTAATAGCTATAATGATATTATGGATAAATTTAGCTACAGATGGATTGCCTGCTTTGGCACTAAGTGTTGACCCTTCTGATCCTGACATAATGGAACGAAAACCCAGGGGCAATAAAGAGCGCATAATTTCGAACCCAATAATAATAAGAATGCTTATTGTGGGGGTTACAATGATGATAGGCACATTAGCTGTCTTTAAATTATACAGTCCAGAAACAAATCTTGCATATGCACAGACAATGGCCTTTTCCACCTTGATGTTTTTCCAGATGTTTAACGTGCTAAACTGCCGTTCAGAATTTAACTCATTGTTTAAGGTAGGTCTATTTACAAATATGAGACTCTGGGGTGCAATCCTGATGTCAATAATAATGCAGGTTATTGTAATCCACACACCATTAAACACATTTTTCAAAACAATACCTTTATCATTGATGGACTGGGTCTATGTTATTTTGATTTCAAGCTCTGTTTTTGTTATTGTAGAAATTTATAAGTTTGTTGTGGTTAAGGTAAGACCTGATATAGTTGGTTAATTAATTATTTGGCTTATTTGATAAAAAACAATGTTAGATATACTTATTTGGATTGGAATTTTTGCAGTTAGCCTGTTTGTTTTAATCAAGGCTTCAAATTATTTTACAGACTCTGCTGAAAAAATAGGGTTATTTTTTGGCATGCCAATTTTCA
>JASMFO010000020.1 GCA_030751755.1 Candidatus Woesearchaeota archaeon | reverse complement strand
TAGCTACTGCTTGTTTTACTTTTTCTAATGAAGCTACTTCAATTTCCTCAATAATTTCCTCTGTTGCCGGGTTTATTGATTTTATTTTTTGCATGAGAAATGCAAGGCTTAAGTGGATTTAAAAGTTTTGGTTTTGTGTTTTGTGGACTAATTTCCGAAACTTTTAAATAACCCCACTGCTCACTTTTGATATGGCGCTAATTAAAAACTATAAAATTGCGACAATAGGATCTCATTCTGCATTACAGATATTGAAGGGAGCGCAAGATGAAGGATTTTCTACTATAGCTATATGCCTAAAAGGAAGGGAAAGGCCTTACAAGCTTTTTAATGTTGCAGATGAGATTGTTACTATTAAGGATTATAATGAACTGTTTAAGGTTCAAGACAAGCTTATCAAGAAGAAGGCTATATTTATTCCACATGCTTCTTTAATCGCTTATTTGGGTGTTGAGAAGGTAGAGGGCTTTAGGGTCCCATATTTTGGAAACAAGAACATATTAAGGTTTGAGTCTGACAGAAGGATAGAGAGGAAATGGCTGAAAAATGCGGGCTTAAAGCTGCCTAGGATTTTTGAGGATCCTAAGGATATTGACAGGGCAGTGATTGTAAAGTTCCATGGAGCAAAAGGAGGCAAAGGTTATTTCTTGGCTAAGAATGAACGCGATTTTAAACAGAAAATTAAATCGCATCCTAAAGGAGAGGATTATGTCATACAGGAGTATATTGTTGGTGTTCCTATGTTTATTCATTATTTTTACAGCCCATTAAATAATGAATTAGAGATTATGGGTTTTGATATAAGGTATGAGAGCAATGTTGATAGTTTAGGCAGGGTAAGCGCTAGAGACCAGATGGCTTTGCCAAAGATCGATCCAAGCTATGTCATTGTTGGGAATATACCTGTTGTTATAAGGGAATCATTTTTACCAAGGATTATAGATATGGGGGAGAGGGTAATTAAGGAAAGCAGGAAAATTACTAAAAATGGTTTATGGGGGCCTTTTTGTTTAGAAGCAATATTAACTCCAAATGAAGAGATTAGGGTTTTTGAGATATCTGCTAGGATTGTTGCTGGAACAAATCCTTATGTTGAAGGAAGCCCTTATACTGCGCTTAAGTATAATGAACCTATGAGTACTGGAAGGAGGATTGCAAGAGAGATAAAGATAGCTATTAAGAAAGGTAAATTGGGGAAGGTTTTGGGGTAAAATGATAACACAAAAACAAATTTCAAAGATTTTAGAAAATTATGATAAAAAAAATATCACTATTGGAACTTTAGGGGGCCATAGTGCTTTGGATGTTTGCAGGGGCGCTCATAAGCATGGTTTTAAGAATGTTGTAGTTTGTCAAAAAGGTAGAGAACAAACTTATTCAAAATATTATAAGAAAAGAGGGGAAATTGGTATTGTGGATGATGTTATTGTTGTTGATAAATTCAAAGATATTGTAAAAAAAGATGTTCAAGAAGAATTAAGAAGAAAAAATACTATCTTTATACAAAGCAGATATTTCTGGGTTTATTGCGATTATAAAGATGTAGAAAACAAATTTCTTGTGCCAATTTATGGAACTAGGGACCTGGTGAAGCTGGAAGAAAGGGATGTTCCTAAGAACCAATATTATATTTTGCAGAAAGCAGGGATAAGGATCCCTAAAATCTTTAAGAATGCCAAGAAAATTGACAGGCCTGTGATTGTTAAGGTTGCTGAGGCTAAAAGAGGTTATGAAAGGGCTTTTTTCTTTGCTGACAGCTATAAAACTTACAAAAAGAAATCTGAAAGTCTGCTGAAGAAAAAAACAATAACCAAGGAGGGTTTAAAGAAGGCCGTAATAGAAGAGTATGCAATCGGGGCTCATGTAAATTTTAATTATTTCTACAGTCCAATAAATGATGAATTAGAGCTAATGGGCACTGATACTAGGAGGCAGACAAATTTGGATGGATTGATAAGGATGCCTGCTGGTGACCAGTTAGCTGCCTTAAAATTTATCAAGCCAAAATTGATAGAGACCGGACATATTGCTGTTACAGTAAAGGAATCTTTATTAGAAAAAATATTTGATATTGGGGAAAGGTTTGTTGCTGCAACTAAAAAACTGCATAAGCCTGGAGTCATAGGGGCTTTTGCTTTGCAAGGAGCTGTTGTTGCTGATGAGGGCAAAGAGGATATTGTAATTTTTGATGTCTCTATGAGGATTCCTGGAAGTCCTGGGACTGTGTTTACACCATATTCCGGCTATTTGCACCATAAATCCATTTCATATGGGGAAAGGATTGCTATGGAAATAAGGAAAGCTGTAAAAGACAATAAGTTGGAGTTAATATGTACTTAAATGACACAAATAATTGTAGTAAATTTTGGAAGTCAGGTAGCTCACCTGATAAATAGGAGGATTAGAGAGCTAGGGGTTTTTTC
>JASMFO010000019.1 GCA_030751755.1 Candidatus Woesearchaeota archaeon | reverse complement strand
TGATGATAAAGCAATTGGAGAACTTTTAGGCTATCCAAAATGCTGTGTAGATTTTTTTATGGAAAACAGGGAAAAGCAGCAAAAAATACAAAATGACTATATTTTGCCAGCATTAGATAATTCTCAAGGCTTTAAGTTTCCATTTTATACAAATTATGCGATAAGGTATTTTGACATTACTTTATTAAGCCATTTCCCGCATAGTTTTTATTGCGAGGAATCAATAAATATGGCAAAAAACAACTTGCAATGCATTAAAAATTATTCAAAAGAGTTGGCAAATAATTTTGAAACGATGCTTAAATGCCCTGTTCTTTATACAGAAAATAATGGTGTTTTTTCATTTAGGAATTATAGATTAAACAACAATATATTGGAATTCGGCAATGTTTTACCGACGAAGAATAATGAATTATTAACAATGTTAAATAAAGATAAAAAAATTATAATAATAAACAAAAATCAAATAGAATTGAATAATAAAATAATTGAAGATGCAGGTTTTATGCTATTTATTTGAATTGGTATAAACAGTAAACAAATTCCCATCCACTAAAAATTTATCCTTTGCCTTAAGGTTTTGCGGATGAAAATGGTGGCCATAATGAATCAGCTTTCCTGTCAATTCATTCAATAATTTTTTTTCCAGGCCGCGATGCATAGGAGCATCAGGATAAACAAACACAAAATCAAATTCTGAGATACTATGGTCATTAAAATCATTATTGAAAAATATTGCATTGGGTATATTAAGCTTATTTTGCATTTCTAAAGATTTCTTATACAATCCATTATCTATTTCAATGCCTACTGCACGCTTACAGAATAAAGCTGCTATTAAAACTGCTTTGCCATCACCGCTTCCAAGGTCAATAAATGTTTTATGCTTATGCAGCTTTATCTTTTTAAAGGCTTCATAAACCTCATCTGCTATAACCCCTCCCCAAAAGCCTTTCCCAGTGCTCCACAAAGGAAGCTTGCCTTTTCTCAGCAAGTCCTTGTAAAAACTACCATATCCTTTTTTTATTTCTGTAAAGGTTTTATCATTCATAATAATTTTATTTATTAGATTGTTTTTAAATTTTATTATTTTGGTGATTGGAAAGTTATTTATATAATACAAAGTTTACTTTTTTTATGGTTGGAAATTTATCTAATTTTACAAAGATAGACATTCTAAGATGCTTATTAAAGATAGGTAAGCCTCTAAGCCGCTTAGAGCTTTCAAAAATTTTAGATTTAGGTGAAGGAACTACCAGAGCTATTTTAGATGTATTAAAAAAAAATAAGCTTTTAGACTCAAATAAACAGGGGCATTATTTGAGTGCAAAGGGAGATGCTATTGTCAATAAAATAAAAAGCAATATCCAAATTAAGAATGTTGATTTGAGTGGTGTCCCTCCAAACAAAAAAAAGGTTGCATTGCATATAAAAAATCCTAAAAAAATAGGGAAATCTTACGTTTTGAGGGATGAAGCTTTAAAAAACGGCGCAGACGGCGCACTTATACTGCGCTATGATAAGAAACTTAGGCTATATGATTCAGATTACGAGCAGGATTTTGGTGAGATAGAAAATAAGTTTAATTTAGCCGAAAATGATGTTGTAATAGTGGCTTATGCAGATTCTCATAAGCTTGCTGAGCATGGCGCATTGGCGGCTGCAATAAATGTTGACAAAAGCTTAGGGAATATCCTGGAATGATTGTTTTAGGTAATAGAAAACTTTTTATAATCAATGCGTATTCTATTGGATATTATCTCCAACAAAGTTTTATAAAAAATGGAACTCAAATTATTATTGAAGAAGAAGAAACGAAAAGAAGCAAAAGCAGAAGTACAGGAAGAAGTGAAAGAAGAATTGATGCCAGAGCAAAGAATGGCTGTACATGCCTTGCAAAAGCAATTGCAAGTCCTAAAGCTTAAAGAATGGCTGATTCTGTTCGGATTTATTGGCGGAGCAGCTGCACTAAGAGTTCCTATGCAGGCAGTGCCTTCAGCAGAGCCTTTAACCTTTTTTGCAATACTCGCAGGATGGCTTTTTGGCAGAAACAAGGGTTTTTTAGCAGGAGCATCTTCATTGTACATTTCAAATTTTTTCATGTTTGGAGGCCAGGGGCCATGGTCAATATTCCAGGCTGTAGGTTTTGGGATAGCTGGCTGGCTAGGAGGAACACTAAGAAAAAAAGCCTCTTACTTGGAGGTTATGATTGTAGCAGTAACAGCCACTTTGGCTTTTGAAATAATCATGAATGCACTTACTCCTTTTATGATAAGCACTTCAATATTTGTGGCGTTTGCTCTGGCTCTGCCTTTTATAATGGTGCATCTTGTCTCAAACATGATATTCGCTTTGGCACTGCCATTTGCAAAAAAATTCATAGAGAAGAAAGGAGGCTTTAATGAAAAAGACATTTGTATTAATATTCTTGATAAGTATGGTATTACTAGCAAGCTTAATTGGCTTAAGAAATTTAGAAGAAAAGAAAAATTACCTGGGTAAAGCAACATTAGTAATAATAACTTTAGGAGAGACCATACAGGAAGAAGTTGATATTGGGGGTTTAAGTGTTTTGGACATTTTGAATAAGAACCACGATATTAAAACATTACAAACTCCAACTAGTAAAAGGCTTACATGTATTGATGGTGTTTGCGCAAAGAACGAGTTTTGGTGGCAATTTTTTGTTAATGAGGAACTTGTGCTAAGTTCTATAGATAAATATTATCCAAAAGAGGGTGAGATTATATTATTAGAATATGGCGAAGAAGAATGAAGAAAACTAGGATATTATTTGTAAGTTTTATTTTGATGATATTTTTAGTC
>JASMFO010000018.1 GCA_030751755.1 Candidatus Woesearchaeota archaeon | reverse complement strand
TTTGTGGAATGTCCTTCTGCCTCTCTATTACCAATGGTGCTACTGGTTTTAATTTAACAACAGCAGCATCCCCATTTCTAAGGATTTCTTTATCTGTAGTTATTTCCTCTCCTGTTGCTGGATTCATTTTCTTCTCTATTTTCATAACCTGGCATGCAACCTGTGCTGTGTGAATATGGAACACCGGAGTATAACCAACAGTAACAACAGTTGGATGGTTTAAAATAACCATTTGTGCTGTAAATTCTGTCGCAATGGTTGGAACATTGTCTGTATGCCCCAATACGTCGCCACGGGCAATATCTTTTTCTCCAATACCTCTAACATTAAATCCGATATTATCTCCTGGCTCGGCTTGCTGCATTTGTTCATGATGCATTTCTATTGATTTTACTTCTCCTGTTACACCTTTACCTTCTCTTCCTGGAACAACAATAACCTTATCATTTATCTTCATAACTCCTGTTTCAACTCTGCCAACAGGAACAACTCCAATACCCGTTATTTTATAAACATCTTGTATTGGTAACCTTAAAGGTAAATCAGTTGGTTTTTCAGGCTCTTTTAGTGTGTCCAGAGTTTCCAGTAAAGTTTTACCTTCATACCATGACATGTTTTTTGATTTCTCAGCTACATTATCCCCTTCTAGAGAAGCTCCAGGCACGAATACAACCTCTTCTGGCTTATAGCCCACGCTCTTTAACAAATCAGAAACCTGTTTCTTTACTTCTTCAAACCTTTTTTGGTCGTACTTGGCCATATCCATCTTGTTTACGTATATAATAAGCTGGTTTACTCCTAAAGTACGTGCTAAGAAAATATGCTCTTTTGTCTGTGCTTGTACACCATCGCTTGGATTTCCACTGACAACAACAACACCTGCATCTGCTTGACTAGCCCCTGTAATCATGTTTTTAATAAAATCCTTGTGTCCAGGCGCGTCTATAATTGTAAAATAATACTTTTGAGTCTCGAACTTCTTATGTGCTAGGTCAATTGTAACTCCCCTTTCCTGCTCTTCCTTTAAGTTATCCATAACAAAAGCAAATTCAAATCCTACTTTTCCTAGCTCTTTTGCCTTATCTTTGAGCTTCCTCATTGCTTGTTCGTCAATATTCTTTGTATCGTATAGCAATCTACCTACTGTAGTGCTTTTTCCATGATCAACGTGACCAACGAATACCAGGTTAATGTGTACTTTCCCTTTCGCCATTTTATTAATCCTCCATATAAACTATTTTTTAAATTTGCCTTATTTAGGAATAGTTGGGGATTTATAAAGGTTATGTTTTTTATTTATACCCTACCCTCATAATTTTCTTGCAGTTTAGGCAATAATAGACAATATGGCCTTTACGCGTCCTTACTCTCAAATTCTTTCCCGGAACCAGAAATCCATAACAGTTTTTGCATATCCTTCTTTTGAATTTTAATGGCAGTTTGAGTTTATATTTAAGAGCAACTCTTCTTGCTTTTTTAGCATATTTATCAGCCAAATCTGGTTTTTCATCAAACACTTCCTCGGCTTTGCTGAGTATGTCACTTATCTCGGCTAAAGCTAATATCTTCTGCTGCCCTTTAGTGCCTTTGAACTTCTTTCTCATGTTTAACTAAAGTTTTATAAAAAATATAATAATCTTCCTATTTAATATGCTAAATTTCCTAAAGAAAATTTTTACAAAACAAGAAATACCGGAAGAAAAAATAGACCTTAATGAGTTAAACAATTGCCTAGATCAAAAAACAAAACCCTTATTTGAAAATTTAGATAATAATATTAATCAAGTAACAAATAAAATTAGCAATGAAAAAGAAAAAGTTGAGAAAAACCTAGAAATACTAAAAAATGCTCAGTTACAGAATCCAAAAATTCCAGAAAGAGTAAAAACAATAATGGAAGGTAACAGGGCGGCTTTCATTAAAAAAGTTTCATTTTTCTTTAATAATATTGATTTTGAGTATAATAATCATAACGAAATTTTAGAAAAGTGTAACAAAACAAAAAATGAAATTGATAGCTTGGGAAAAGGAACTGCAAGAAGCTATCAAATTTTAAATGAATTCTTTGCAAGAGAAGCAGAACATATAGCTGCAAACATTAAAAACATTGAAAATTATTCCAACGAAATTAAAAATTCGATAAAAAACAGCAAAATCTCAGTCATCGAAAAAATAAAAAATGATATTGTGGATATACAAAACAAAATAAAATTAAAAGAAAATCTTACAAATAACCTAAAAAATAAAAAAAATAATCTTGAAAATAATAAAAACAAAAAATTAGAAACCGAAAATAAAATCAATAAAACAAAATCAGGACAAGATTATACTAATTATAACAATTTATTGGAAGAAAAAAATAATGCAGGAGCAAAATTAAATGATATTGAAAACAAATTGTTTCATGATTTCTCTGTTCTGGAAAAGGCTTTTAAAAAATATGCAAAGATAGCCTTTGAAAACGAAAAATTAATTCTAGAATATTTAAACAATCCTATCATTGCCTTAATCAAAGATAATGAATTCAAAATAATAAAAATTCTCGACAGCTTGAAAAATGCTATTGAACGGGATGAGCTGGAATTGGATGAGAAAAAGAAAGTCAAGGCAACTGAGAAGATAAATGAGTTGGATGGGGTTTATTTTAATAAATTAAAAGAGGATTACAAAAATACAAAGAAGAGAACAAATGATATTAAATTTGGAATAGAAACTAATAACTCAAAAAAAGAATTAGATTCATTAAATACAGAATTAAATAATATTAATCAAAATATGGAAAATTTAGATAATAATATTGCAAATACGAATAATGAATTAGAGAAAATCAATATTGAGAAATTAAAAAAAGATTTGCAGAATGAAATAAATGATACAATAAATACGAAAGTTACTGTTCTTTAGACTTATTATAAGCTTCTTCTAAGGCAACCAAACCTGGTAATTTTCCTTCTTTCTCTATAAACTCCAAAGAAGCTCCACCACCAGTACTGACATGCGTTAATTTGTTTGTAAGATTAAAAGTGTTTATTGCAGCTGCTGTGTCACCACCACCAGCTATAACTGTAACTCCTAAACTACCCAAAAATTCACCAATTTCTTTTGTACCCTTGGAGAATTTTTCCATTTCAAAAACCCCTAATGGACCTGCCCAGAAGACTGTTTTTGCATCGTTCAAATCATCTTTATATTGGCTAATAGTTCCGAGGCCTATATCCATGCTCATCCATTTTTCTGGTATTTTATCAGCAGCAACAGTTTGTGTATTTGCGTCGCTTTCAAATTTATCTCCTACAACAAAATCTTTTGGGAACTTTAATTTATTTCCCGCTAAATCAATTATTTCCTTAGCTACATTGAAGGTTTCCTCATCAAATTTTGAAGCTCCTATATCAACACCTTTTGCCTTAAGGAAAGTATTTGCCAAGACGCCTGCAATCAGTATTTTATCAGCTTTGTTTGCAAGAACTTTTAAAGCCCCTATCTTGTCTGCCTTTGCTCCTGCAACTATAAACGCAAATGGTCTTTCTGGATTTAATAGTTTGCTCAGCTGATTTACCTCTTTCTCAACCAATAATCCGGCACAGCTAGGCAGAAATTTTGTTATCGCACAAAATGTAGCATATTCCCTATGATTTTGGCCGAACCCATCATTTACATAAATATCTGCCAATGAAGCAAGTTTTTTTGCATATTCATCATCATTTTTCTTTTCTCCTTTGTTGAACTGCACATTCTCCAATAAAACAACATCACCCTCGGGGGTATTAGTGTCAACATTATCCAAACCGATAGAATTCTCAGCAAAAACAACATCAACACCCAGAATTTCACTTAAATCCCGAGCAACTGGCTTTAGTGTCAGCTCTTTTTTTATTTCCTCAAAACTCTTCCCTTTTTTCAACAACTTGGCAGGCCTTCCTAGATGGCTCATTAAGATTATCTTGCAGTTCTTTTCCAACAAAAAATTAATTGTTGGAACAGTTGCCTTTAATCTTGTATCATCCTCTACCATGCCGTTCTTTATAGGGACATTATAATCTACCCTTACAAGAACTCTTTTTCTTTCCAAGTCCATTTCTTCTAGTTTTAGAAAATTCATTTTCGCAGCCTTAAATAAACAATGGAACAAATATCAAAGCAACTATTCCCATCAATTTTATAAGAATATTCAATGATGGTCCTGCAGTGTCCTTAAATGGGTCTCCTACTGTGTCACCAACAACAGCTGCTTTATGAGGATCAGAGCCTTTTCCCCCTAATTTACCTTCCTCAATGTATTTCTTTGCGTTGTCCCATGCTCCGCCAGCATTTGCCATGAAAACTGCCATTAAAAAACCAACAACTGTTTTTCCTACCAATAATCCTCCTAAGGCCTCTGCTCCTAGCAGCAACCCAACAGCAATTGGGCTTAAAATTGCTAACAAACCGGGTAAAATCATTTCTTTTAAAGCACCGGAGGTTGCTATTTCAATACATTTATTGTAATCAGGTTTTGCCTTGCCTTGCATCAACCCTTTAATTGATTTGAATTGACGCCTGACTTCATTGACCATTTTAATGGCAGTTTTTCCAACAGATTTCATCAGCAAGGCAGCAAACATGAATGGCAGCAATCCACCTATGAAAACACCAACCATAACTTTAGGATCAGCAACATTAATTGCTTCTAAACCAACAATTTCTGCAAATGTAACGTAAAGAACTAATGAGGTTAAGGCTGCGCTTCCTATAGCAAAGCCTTTTCCTATTGCTGCTGTTGTATTCCCTACTGCATCTAAGGCTTCTGCATTTCTTCTTGATTTCCTGCCTAAACTTGCCATCTCTGCAATGCCAGCAGCATTATCAGCAACAGGACCGTAAGTATCTGCTGCAAGAGTAATTCCTAAAGTGGATAGCATTCCTACTGCAGCAATTGCAATCCCATACAAACCAATCTTGAAATCTAATGATCCTCCGGAAAGATAAAATGCAGCTAAGATTCCGGCTGAAACAGCTATTACCGGAATTATTGTTGACCACATCCCTACAGACAAGCCTTCTATTATATTAGTAGCAGGACCTGTTTTTGAAGCCTCTGAAATGCTTTGTGTAGGTTTTCTATGAGAAGATGTGTAATGCTCTGTTGACAGCCCAATGACAATGCCAGTTAATAATCCGGCTATTGTTGCCCAGAAAAATTCCATGCTGCCAGTTAAGGATTGAATTAGGAAATATGCAATCACAGCGAAAATTATTGATGCAGCTAGTACTCCTTTATTTAATGCTCCAGCAAGATTTTTCTTTTTCCCAACCTTTACAAAATAGGTTCCAGCAATTGATGACAAAATTCCAACAGCAGCAATTCCCAATGGCAATAAGACAAAATTTTCTCTGTTAATGCTAAAGGCAATAAAGCCAATAACCATTGCAGCAACCACGCTTTCTATGTAGCTTTCAAACAAATCAGCCCCCATCCCAGCAACATCCCCTACATTATCCCCTACATTGTCTGCTATAACAGCTGGATTCCTAGGATCATCTTCTGGAATTCCCTTCTCTACCTTGCCAACTAAATCAGCGCCAACATCAGCTGCTTTTGTAAATATTCCGCCGCCTACTCTTGCAAATAAAGCTATGTAAGAAGCACCAAAGCCAAAACCAAATATCAGCTCAGAAATATTAAAACTAGGGTCATCTATTACTAAATCAAAAATAAAGTAAAATGTACTTATTCCTAAGATTGCTAATCCTACAACAAACATCCCCATTACTACTCCAGAAGAAAATGCTATTTTTAGCCCTTTTCCAATATTTGAATTGCATGCCCATGCTGTCCTTACATTAGCCTTTGTTGCAACATGCATTCCTAATCTTCCAGCCAAAGCAGAGAAAATGCAGCCAACAATAAACGCAATAGTTAATTCTAATCCATGGGGTAAAGTGTAATACAATATTAAAGAAACAATTACCATAAAAACAATCATAATCTTGTATTCCTTGTTCAGGAAAGCCATAGCTCCCTTATGTATGTGTGTAGAGATTTCCTGCATCTTCTCATTTCCAGCAGAATTTTTCTTAATCTGAGAAGTTAGGTAAAGTGCAAATACTATCGCCAATAAACCGATGACAAAGCTTGAAATTAAAATCAATAACATAACCAAATCGCCTCAATAATATTAAGATATTAAAGAAAATTTATTGTTTTTAAAAGGTTTTTGTTTTTAATGCACTTTAAACCAAAAATAAAGGTACACAACAAAACCAATAGCCAATAAAAAGTTAATTGCAGTAATTATGATTGTAAACCACACTAAGAATTTTTGTTTTTTACGTGTTTCTTTGCTTAATTTCTTTTTTGACATTATTACTGTATTTGCACTTTCGCCTTAATTCTTTTAAGTCTGAATATATTTTCCCTTTCCATCTCTTCTAATCTTAATCTTATAAAATTCTGCACTTCCTCTAGTCTCGGCATTACGACAAATTCCAACGCATTTACTCTTCTTTTTGTTTTTTCTATCTCGTTCAATAGCTTTCTCATTGATGTCTCAACTTCTGCTGCTAAAAGTATCTTTTCAACAACTTTTTCATATGCGGCTGCTGCTTCATCTATTGCAGAAGAGTTGTATAGTCCATAACCGCGTTCCATGAATGCTTTTTGTATCTCAGAGCTTTCAATTTTCGGAACTTTTACTCCCATGATGTTTTTTGTTGTTAATTTGATATCAGGAATTTCCTTGATTGCCATTGCTATTGATTTAACCTTTAAATCTCCTTCGATGGTTCTTGCAATATTCATCCTCTCTAAAGCAATCTTGTATTCTTCGACCAACTCCTGTCTCAAAGTTTTCGCTTTCTTCAAAATCTCAAAGAACTCCAGAATCATTCCATCTCGCTTTTTCTTCAGCAAAGAATGTCCGGATTTAGCCAGCTTAATCTGTTTTTTTACTTTTAAAAGTTCACTTCTTGTTGGTTTTATGTCTTGTGGCATTATTGAGTCACTTTTTCTTCTGCTGCCTTATAGTGCTTCTTCCTTATCTCAGGATCAATTCTAGTCAGCTCGTTCTCTGGCAGAATTCCAAGCAGTTCCCATCCTAAATCCAGGGTTTCGTTGATGCTTCTGTCCTCATCTCTTTTTTGTGTAACAAACCTTTTTTCATATCCATCTGCAAACTTAAGGAATTTTTTATCTCTCTCGCTTAAAGCCTCTTCTCCGACAATTGCTACTAAACCTCTTAAATCCCTGCCTTCTGCATAAGCAGCATATAATTGATCAGAAACCTGCTTATGGTCATCTCTTGTCTTATTTCCACCTATTCCCAGATTCATTAGCCTGGATAAAGAAGGCAAAACATCATTTGGCGGGTAAATTCCTTTTCTATGCAATTCTCTTGAAACTACTATTTGTCCTTCTGTTATGTACCCAGTTAAGTCTGGAATTGGGTGTGTAATATCATCACCGACCATTGTTAAAATAGGAATTTGTGTAACAGAACCTTTTCTGCCTTTAATTACCCCTGCACGTTCATATATCATTGCGAGATCAGTATACATGTAACCGGGATAACCTCTTCTTCCAGGGATTTCTTCCCTAGCAGCTCCAATCTCCCTTAATGACTCGCAGTAATTAGTCATATCTGTCAATATAACAAGAACATGTGCATCATGCTCATATGCAAAATACTCAGCAGCTGTTAAGGCCATTCTTGGTGTTACTAAACGTTCAACAGCAGGGTCATCAGCTAAGTTAAGGAAAACAACTGAACGCTCTAAAGCACCAGTCTGCTTGAAATCATTGATGAAATACTGCGCTTCCTCATTTGTTATGCCCATTGCTGCAAAAATTACAACGAAATTTTCTTTTTTGCCAATAACTTTAGCCTGACGAGCTATCTGTAGTGCCATCTCATTATGTGGAAGTCCAGAGCCAGAGAATAATGGTAATTTCTGGCCTCTAACTAATGTATTCATAGCATCTATTGCTGAGATCCCTGTCTGTATAAAATCATGAGGGCTAGCACGAGAAAAAGGATTTATTGCTGCTCCGCCAATGTCAAGTTTTTTCTCTGGAATAACTTCTGGACCGCCATCTATAGGTTTTCCACTGCCAGAAAGAACCCTGCCCATCATATCTTTTGAAACGCTTAATTTCAAAGTATCTCCCAAGAATTTAACTCTAGTGTCAACATCTATTCCTGAAGTGCCTTCAAAAACCTGCACAACAACAGTATCATCTGAAGTATCTAAAACTTGACCATTTTTGGTTGTACCGTCAGGCAATGCAATCTTTACTATGTCTGCATATCCTATAGGCTCTGTTTTTTCTACGAAAATTAATGGCCCTGCAACCCTGTTAATTGTTTTATATTCTTTCATATTTCAGTTCCTCATTAACTATTATTTTTTATGGTTAATCAATTTTTCATTGAATTGTTTTTAATTGTATTTTTAGTATTGAATCTTATTTATTGAACTATTGCTTTAATTCCCCTTCAATCTTGCCCATTACCACATTAAGCAAATTTTCATAGTCTTTAACACGCCTAATTTCTGCTAATCTATCTTTGGATTTTATAGCTACTATCTGTTCAGCCCTCATACCACTATCCAAAGCATTATTTGCTAATTTTGAAAATTTTAAAATTGAAGTCATTATTTTATGGGTCTTTTTTAAATCGCAATAGGTATCAACCTCATGATATGCATCTTGTTGCAGCAAAACTTCCCTAATCAAACGAGCAACTGCCAATGTTATTTGTTGTCTTTCCGGCAAAGCATCAGAACCAACTAATTGTACAATTTCCAGTAATTTTTCCTCTTCCTGCAAAATGCTCATCATTTGCCCAACTAGATTTCTCCAATCACTAGCTACATTCTTAACATACCATCCATTTAATGCATCAGGATAAAGAGAGTATGATGTTAACCAATTAATAGAGGGAAAATGTCTTCTTTGTGCTAATTTAGCATCTAATGCCCAGAAAACTTTTGTAACTCTTAAAGTGCTTTGAGTAACTGGCTCTGAAAAATCTCCACCAGGAGGACTTACAGCTCCGATTATTGAAACAGAACCTTCATTTTCAGTTCCTAACGGAACAACTCTCCCAGATCTTTCATAAAATTGTGCCAATCTTGTGCTTAAATAAGCAGGATAGCCTTCTTCTCCAGGCATCTCCTCCAATCTAGAGCTTATTTCTCTCATAGCTTCTGCCCATCTGCTTGTAGAATCTGCCATCAAAGCAACACTATAACCCATGTCCCTATAATATTCTGCAATTGTGACTCCAGTATAAATAGAAGCTTCACGAGCAGCTACAGGCATGTTTGATGTGTTTGCTATTAAAACTGTACGGTTCATTAATGGTTTTCCTGTTTTAGGATCTGTAAGCTCTGGAAATTCTGCAAGAACCTCTGTCATTTCGTTGCCACGCTCCCCACAACCAACATAAACAATAATATCCGCATCTGACCATTTAGCTAACTGTTGCTGAGAAACTGTTTTTCCACTACCAAATGGCCCGGGTATAGCTGCTACACCTCCTTTCGCAATCGGAAATAAAGCATCAATAGTTCTTTGTCCTGTAATTAATGGCATTTCCGGCTTTAATTTTTCTTTTGTCGGTCTTCCTATCCTTACTGGCCAGTTATGTTTTAATCTCAAATCAAAGCCATTATCCAATTTTCCAATAACTTCATCAACAGTAAACTTTCCAGAATCTATCTCTGAAATTTTTCCTTCTTGATTTGGAGGAACTAAAATTTTATGTTTTATTCCCGGTGTTTCTTCTACATCCCCTAAAATGCTTCCGCCTTTAACATCATCTCCTTTTTTTGCAGTTGCCTTGAAATCCCATTTTTTAGAATGATCCAGGCCAGGAGCATCTACTCCGCGTTTAATAAAATCACCCATCTGCTTGATTAAAACAGGCAATGGTCTTTGTATGCCATCATAAATACTTGTCAACAAACCGGGTCCAAGTTCAACTTTTAGAGGCTCACCAGTATTAGTAACAGGCTCTCCTGGCTTTATTCCGGAAGTATCCTCATAAACTTGGATTATAACTTTGTCTCCAGTAATCTGGATGACTTCTCCCATTAATTTTTCCTTGCCTATGCGGCAAACATCATACATTCTAGGTTTGATGCCTTTGGCCACAACAACTGGGCCTGCAATTCTGTAAATAACTCCTTGTTCCATGGTACCTCACTTCCATAAATCTACTCCGATTGATTTTTTTATTAATCTTTTCAATGAATCCTGCTCAGCTTTAGTTGATACAGGAATAAAAACAGGATCGACTGAATCCTCAACATCAATTTTCTCATGCTTATCTAGGTTTTCCATTATGTTTTCCTCAATAACTACGACACCATGCTCCTTTTTTTCTTTAAATTTATTAATATCATTGATTGGGTTGTCACTTACTTCTATTGTATCCTTAATTCCAGCTAACT